>NZ_JBEXWT010000010.1:0-149717 GCF_040629945.1 Kitasatospora sp. NPDC005856
CGGCCCCCCGCACCACCCCTACCTATGCCCAAACCCCTCCCCCGCCGCCATGAATAACCCGCCGCGGCCCGGGGGGGGGGGGGGGGCCCCCCGGCCCGCCCCCCCTCCGTCGTCTCCGCCCCGCCGGCTCAGTGCGCCCGGAAGACCCACACCTTGGCCAGCACGAACCTGACCACCGTGGCCAGGCCGTTGGCCAGCACCAGCCCGGCCACCTCGACCGTCCGCGAGGCGTGCGGCACCGCCACGTCCAGCAGTGCCAGGGCGCCGCTGGACAGGCCGAGACCGATCAGGAACGCGACCGCGCCCTGGAGGTGGTGGCGCAGTGCGCCCCGGGAGCCGGTGATGCCGAAGGTGAAGCGGCGGTTGGCCGCGGTGTTGGCCACCGCGCTGGCCGCCAGGGCCACCAGGTTGGCCGCCTGCGACGAGGTGACCGGCCGCAGGAGGACGAACAGCACCAGGTAGAGCAGGGTGCTCAGCACCCCGATGACCAGGAAGGACGGCAGCTGCCGACGGACCGGCCGGGGTTCCTCGGCGGACTCGGCGGGCTCGTCCCGGTCCGTGGAGAGGCTCTCGCTCACCCGCCCGCACCGTACCTGTCCGGTTCCTCGGCCGAGTCGTAGCCGACGAAGTACGCGGGCCGCGCCTGGACCGCCGAGTAGATCCGGCCGACGTACTCGCCGAGCAGGCCGACGCAGACCAGCTGCACGGCGCCGATGAAGAGCATCCCTATGAAGAGCGAGGACCAGCCCGGCACGGTGGAGCCGACCGCGTACGCGACGGTGGTGTAGAGCGCCAGCAGGATGCACACCAGGAAGCTGAACAGCCCGAGCCAGGTGGCCAGCCGCAGCGGGGCCGCGGAGAAGTTGGTGACGCTGTCGAACGCGAGCCGGACCATCTTGGACAGCGGGTAGTGGCTGGTGCCCGCGACCCGCTCCTCGCGCACGTAGACCACCTCGCCGCTGGGGAAGCCCAGCCAGGGCACCAGCAGCCGGTAGACCGGCTGGTGCTCGGGCATCGCCTTGAGCGCGTCCACCGCCGCCCGGCTGAGCAGCCGGAAGTCGCCGGCCTGGTTGGGCATCCGCTTGCCGACCAGGCGGCGCATCAGCCGGTAGTACCCGCCGGCGGTGTGCCGCTTGAAGAAGGTGTCGGTACCGCGGTCGCCGCGCACCCCGTAGACGATGTCCAGGTTCTGCTCGCGGGCGAGCGCCAGCATCTCGGGGATCTTCTCCGGCGGGTCCTGGAGGTCGGCGTCGATGGAGACCACGTAGTCGCCGACGGCGCGGTGGAGGCCGGCGGTGAGGGCGGCCTGGTGCCCGGAGTTGCGGGCGAAGCGGACGATGCGGAACTCCGGCCAGTCCTGGCGGATCTTCTGCATCAGCACCGGGGTGACGTCGGTGCTGCCGTCGTCGACGCCGACCACCTCGTACGCCACGCCGAGCCCGTCGAGGATCGGTCGCAGCCGTTCGACGGTCAGCGGGAGCGCCTCCTGCTCGTTGTAGACAGGCATCACGACCGACAACAGCGGTGCCGTTGACATGCGTTGGTCCCACTTTCCACGACGGCCGGGGCTGGATGGTCGCCCGACCATAACAGTCTGCGATGAGCGGCCGGTGAAAGGAGGCACGCTCCGGTGAAGTGCCCATGAGACGCCGAAGGGCCCCGCGCACCGTGCGGTGCGCGAGGCCCTTCGGACTGAGCCTGTACGAGGCAGGCAGGTCAGATCATCAGATTACTTGATGATCTTGGTGACCTGGCCGGCGCCGACGGTGCGGCCACCCTCACGGATGGCGAACTTCAGGCCCTCCTCCATGGCGATCGGCTGGATCAGCGCGACCGTCATGCCGGTGTTGTCGCCCGGCATGACCATCTCGGTGCCCTCGGGGAGGGTCACGACGCCGGTCACGTCCGTGGTACGGAAGTAGAACTGCGGGCGGTAGTTGTTGAAGAACGGGGTGTGACGGCCACCCTCGTCCTTCGACAGGATGTAGGCCTGGGCCTCGAAGTCGGTGTGCGGGGTAACCGAACCCGGCTTGATGATGACCTGGCCGCGCTCGACGTCCTCGCGCTTGATGCCACGGAGCAGCAGACCGACGTTCTCACCGGCCTGGCCCTCGTCGAGCAGCTTGCGGAACATCTCGATGCCGGTGACCGTGGTGGTGGTCTTGGTCTCCTTGATGCCGATGATGTCGACAGTCTCGTTGACCTTGAGGATGCCACGCTCGATACGACCGGTGACGACGGTGCCACGACCGGTGATCGTGAAGACGTCCTCGATCGGCATCAGGAACGGCTGGTCCACGGCGCGGGCCGGGGTCGGGATGGCCTCGTCGACCGCGTGCATCAGGCCGAGGAGCTTCTCGCCCCACTCCTTGTCGCCCTCCAGCGCCTTCAGCGCGGAGACGCGGACGACCGGCAGGTCGTCGCCCGGGAACTCGTACTCGGAGAGCAGCTCGCGGACCTCGAGCTCGACGAGCTCCAGGATCTCCTCGTCGTCCACCATGTCGGCCTTGTTCAGGGCGACGACGATGTACGGAACGCCGACCTGGCGGGCCAGGAGGACGTGCTCCTTGGTCTGCGGCATCGGGCCGTCGGTGGCGGCGACCACCAGGATGGCGCCGTCCATCTGGGCGGCACCGGTGATCATGTTCTTGATGTAGTCGGCGTGACCCGGGCAGTCGACGTGGGCGTAGTGGCGCGCCTCGGTCTGGTACTCGACGTGCGCGATCGAGATGGTGATACCGCGCTGCCGCTCCTCCGGCGCCTTGTCGATCTGGTCGAACGGCGTGAAGGGGTTGATCTCCGGGTACGCGTCGTGCAGCACCTTGGTGATGGCCGCGGTCAGCGTGGTCTTGCCGTGGTCAATGTGACCGATGGTGCCGATGTTGACGTGGGGCTTCGTCCGCTCGAACTTCGCCTTCGCCACTGAGTCCTCCTGAGGACAGTTCCTGTACGCCGTGCTGACGTCAGTTGGTCTTTGATCGGTTTTGGTGCGGGTTGTCCGGAGGACATCCCGTGCCGTCCCGCTGGTGGGGGGGCCGGAGGTAACCCGGGAGGATCCGACCGGATCCTCCCGGGTTGCCTCCGAATAGCCTAAGGCTTCGCTATCGTCCCGATTATCGGGACGTCACTCGCCCTTGGCCTTGGCGATGATGTCGTCCGCCACGTTCTTCGGAACCTCGGCGTACGAGTCGAACTGCATCGAGTAGCTCGCGCGACCAGAGGTCTTGCTGCGCAGGTCACCGACGTAGCCGAACATCTCGGAGAGGGGCACCAGCGCCGTGACGACGCGGGCACCGTGACGCTCGTCCATGGACCGGATCTGGCCACGGCGAGAGTTGATGTCGCCGATCACGTCGCCCATGTAGTCCTCGGGCGTGGTGACCTCGACGGCCATCATCGGCTCGAGGAGGACCGGCTTGGCCTTCTTCGCGCCTTCCTTGAAGGCCATCGAACCGGCGATCTTGAACGCGAGCTCGGAGGAGTCGACGTCGTGCGCCTGACCGTCCAGCAGGCTCACGCGGACACCCTGCAGCGGGTAGCCGGCGAGGATGCCGAACTCCATGGCCTCCTGGCAACCGGCGTCGACCGACGGGATGTACTCCCGCGGAACGCGGCCACCGGTGACCTTGTTGACGAACTCGTAGCCCTCGGCCTGCTCGAGCGGCTCGATCGCGATCTGCACCTTGGCGAACTGACCGGAACCACCGGTCTGCTTCTTGTGGGTGTAGTCGATGCGCTCGACCGCCTGGCGGATGGTCTCGCGGTACGCGACCTGCGGCTTGCCGACGTTGGCCTCGACCTTGAACTCACGGCGCATACGGTCGACCAGCACCTCGAGGTGCAGCTCGCCCATACCCGCGATGATGGTCTGGCCGGTCTCCTCGTCCGTGTTGACCTGGAAGGACGGGTCCTCCTCGGCGAGACGCTGGATGGCGACACCCAGCTTCTCCTGGTCACCCTTGGACTTGGGCTCGATCGCGACGCGGATGACCGGGGCCGGGAAGTCCATGGACTCCAGGATGACCGGGTTCTTCTCGTCGGACAGCGTCTCACCGGTGGTGGTCTGCTTCAGGCCCATGACGGCGATGATGTCGCCGGCGCCCACCGAGTCGATCTCCTCACGCTTGTTCGCGTGCATGCGGTAGATCTTGCCGATGCGCTCCTTCTTGCCCTTGACGGCGTTCAGCACCGAGGTGCCGGACTCCAGGCGGCCCGAGTAGACCCGGACGAAGGTGAGCTTGCCGAGGTGCGGGTCCGACATGATCTTGAACGCGAGCGCGGCGAGCGGCTCGTCGTCCGAGGCCTTGCGGGAGATCTTGACGGTGTCGTCGCCCGGCTTGGTGCCCTCGATGGACTCGATGTCCAGCGGGGACGGCAGGTACTTGACGACCGCGTCGAGCAGGGGCTGAACGCCCTTGTTCTTGAAGGCGGTACCGCAGAAGATCGGGGTGAAGTCCGAGTTCAGGGTGCCCTTGCGGATCGCGGTCTGCAGCAGCTCGACCGGGATCTCCTCGCCCTCGAGGGCGAGCTCCATGATCTCGTCGCTGACGTTCGAGACAGTGTCGATGAGCGCCTCGCGGTACTCCTCGGCCTGCTCCTGCAGCTCGGCCGGGATGTCGACGATGTCGTACATCTCGCCCTTGGCGGCCTCGGCGGACCAGACCAGAGCCTTCATGCGGACCAGGTCGACAACGCCCTGGAAGTCCGACTCGGCACCGATCGGCAGCTGCATGACCAGCGGGGTGGCGCCGAGGCGGTCCACGATGGTCTGAACGCAGAAGAAGAAGTTCGCGCCCGTGCGGTCCAGCTTGTTGATGAAGCAGATGCGCGGGACGCCGTAGCGGTCAGCCTGCCGCCACACGGTCTCGGACTGGGGCTCGACACCGGCGACACCGTCGAACACCGTCACGGCACCGTCGAGCACGCGCAGCGAACGCTCCACCTCGACGGTGAAGTCGACGTGGCCCGGGGTGTCGATGATGTTGATGGTGTTGTCGACGTCGTCGACCGTCCAGTGACAGGTCGTCGCGGCCGACGTGATCGTGATGCCGCGCTCCTGCTCCTGCTCCATCCAGTCCATGGTGGCAGCGCCATCGTGGACCTCACCGATCTTGTACGAGACACCGGTGTAGAACAGGATCCGCTCGGTGGTGGTGGTCTTGCCCGCGTCGATGTGCGCCATGATCCCGATGTTGCGGACCCTGGCGAGGTCAAGGGAGGTTGCAGCCATGGTGGCTCGTTCTCTCTCTGTCTAGTGACGGGGTACGGACTACCAGCGGTAGTGCGCGAAGGCCTTGTTGGACTCGGCCATCTTGTGGGTGTCCTCGCGACGCTTCACGGAAGCGCCCAGGCCGTTGCTGGCGTCGAGGATCTCGTTCATCAGGCGCTCGGTCATGGTCTTCTCGCGACGGGCGCGGGAGTAACCGACCATCCAGCGCAGCGCCAGGGTGCTGGCGCGGCCCGGACGGACCTCGACCGGAACCTGGTAGGTCGCGCCACCGACACGGCGGGACTTGACCTCGAGGGCCGGCTTTACGTTCTCCAGCGCGCGCTTCAGCGTCACGACCGGGTCCGAGCCGGTCTTCTCACGGACGCCCTCGAGGGCGCCGTAGACGATCCGCTCGGCGGTGGAGCGCTTGCCGTGCAGCAGGATCTTGTTGACCAGCTGGGTGACGACCGGGGAGCCGTAAACCGGGTCGATGATGACCGGGCGCTTCGGGGCGGGGCCCTTACGAGGCATTCTTACTTCTCCTTCTTGGCGCCGTAGCGGCTGCGGGCCTGCTTGCGGTTCTTGACACCCTGGGTGTCGAGCGAACCGCGGATGATCTTGTAGCGGACACCAGGAAGGTCCTTCACACGACCACCGCGCACCAGCACGATGGAGTGCTCCTGCAGGTTGTGGCCCTCGCCCGGGATGTAAGCGGTGACCTCGATCCCGCTGGTGAGGCGCACACGGGCGACCTTGCGGAGAGCCGAGTTCGGCTTCTTCGGGGTGGTCGTGTACACACGCGTGCAGACCCCACGGCGCTGCGGGGAGCCCTTCAGCGCGGGAGTCTTGTTCTTCTCGACCTTGTCCTGCCGGCCCTTTCGGACCAGCTGCTGGATCGTAGGCACCGTTTCTCCGTTTTCTGTGTGCCAAGGCTTGGTGGAACTAACCTGCGGTGTCTCCCTCGCACACGGCCCCGTGGTCGACCCACGCGGTCGGGTGTGTTGGGCTTGTTACGACACGGAATCCCATGGCTGATGTACAGCGACGGCGCTCTACGCGCGGCGCGCTGGGAAGCGCTCCGGCTCGGCGCGGCGACCGGTGTGCATGCACGCACAAGGACCCGGGGACACCCCAGGCACAAGGTCAGAGCGTACCTAGCGCATGGGGCGCGGTCAAAACAAATGCAACGCCGCAGGTCGCGGGGCTTGCACCGAAAGCGGGCCGGGAACCGGGCCGGGGCGGGGCTCCTTACCACAACCGGGCAGCCCCCGCACCGCGACCCTACGCCTCCGCGTGGGCCCCGGCGAGCCGGGGCGGATCCTGCGCCGCGCCGCCGGCGGCCGCCCGGGCCGACTCCGGCAGCGGGCGGTCCCGGTTGTCCGACACCGCCGTGAGTAGTCCCAGCGCGAGCGCGGCCACCGTGTACACGGCCAGCCACAGCATCCAGGTGCCCGGCGGGGACCAGTGGGCCGGGTTGATCAGCAGCGGGCCGGTGGAGCCGACCGTGTTGCGGCGCAGCGCCCAGAGGAAGGCCGCGGCGTTGACCAGGGACAGCGAGAAGCCGGCGATCACCAGCAGCCGGCGCCAGGCGAAACCGCCCCAGGGCAGCCGCTCGTGGCAGACCGCGGCGCACAGGATCGGCAGTCCGACGGCGAACGGCAGCAGGTAGCGGCCCTGCCAGATCATGCCCAGCTGGCGCGCCTGCATGGCCTGTGCCGCTATCGGTATCACCACGATGCCGACCATCACGCCGACGACGGCCAGGACGTCCCGGACCCGGGCGTAGCAGAGCGCGAACATCGCCAGGGCGAGCGCGACGCCGCACCAGACCAGCAGTGTCGCGGCCGGCGCCTCGGCGTCCAGCCAGCCGAAGTAGCCGATCATCTGCTTCATGTACAGCAGGCCGAAGTCGAAGGTCTTCCGGGCCGCGGCCAGCGGGGTGAGGTCGCTCGGGGTGTTGATGACCGAGTTGTCCGGGTGGCTCGACGACCAGGCCAGGGCCGCGATGGCCCCCGCCGCCGCCAGGCCGCCCCAGAGCCAGGTCACCCTGCGGCGGAGCACCTCGCGCACCGCGCCCTTCTGGCTCAGCAGCAGCGCGAAGAACAGGGCCCCGGCGAACCAGATCAGGCCCAGCGGGCGGATGCTGATCAGCACCAGCGCGCCGATGCCCAGCCGGGCCAGCCGGCGGTTCAGCAGGTGCGGGTCCGGGCTCATCAGCATCGGCAGCCCGGCGCTCCAGACCAGGATGCCCGCCGCGATCTCCGGGCCGCTGGGGTTGACCATTCCGAACAGGAACAGCGCCATCGGAGTGGCCGCGGTGATCACGCCGAGCAGGGTGAAGGAGCGCCGCCGCCACTCCGCCGCCGAGACCACCGCACTCGCCACCAGGGCGGAGCAGATCAGCGCCGACATCAGGCGCATCAGGTAGAAGGCCTTCGCCCCGGGTACCAGGAGGCTGGGCCAGCCCACCGCGAAGTAGTACGCCGGGTGGTAGCGGCCGGCCGCGGTGGTCACCAGGGTCTCCCCCGGCCGGTCGATGAGCCGCGGCGCGCAGGAGGCCGGGGTCTCGGGCTTGAAGACGTAGCAGGAGTTGACGTCCTTGAGGTCCTGGTAGATCCGCGGGAGCTCGACCCCGGTCTCGGCGAACTGGCCCTCGATGCCGCCCACCAGGTGCGGGACCATGACCTCCCGGCCCTCGACCTGGCCGCGGGCGACGGCCGCCGCCCGGATCAGGTGGGCGTGCTCGTCCGGCGAGGCGCCGACTGGGGTGGCGATCGACCAGGCCCCGCTCAGGGCGAACAGGATCGCGAACGACACGATCCACAGGCGCCTCGGCGAGGAGACGAGCCGGTCGGCGAGGCTCTTGACGGCAGTGATCATCATCAGGATTGGGCCTTCGGGGTCAGTTCGGGCTCATGGGCGGGAACTGGTTACTTGATCATGCTGAGCCATGACTGGTCACCGGTCTTGGAGCACTGCCCACCCGGCGCGAACTTCGGGCAGCTGCCGTCGAGGTTCTGCATGGTGTGCGACACCCACGGCAGGATGCGGTAGGTGTTCTCCTTCGCCGGCAGGTAGCGGTCCGACATCGACGACGAGACCGTACCGAACAGGAAGAGGAGAGCGAACAGCGTACCGATCACGGCCGCCTGCGGGCCGGGCAGGGGCGTCCCGGCGAGTCCCCCGGTCCCCGCGGCCTCCGCCGCCTCCGCGATCCGACGGCGCTCGGCCAGTCGGAGCGAGAGCAGGTGGACGAGCAGGGCGCACAGCAGCAGGCCGCAGTAGAGCAGCTGGTTGTTGGTCCGGGTGTAGAGCTGGACCGTCTGCGTCTCGTACATGTGCGAGGCGATGAACATCCGCATCACCCAGGCGCTCGCGAACATGCAGCTGATGGTGACGACCACCGGCTTGCGGATGCCGAGCCAGAGGGCGGCGCCCAGTGCGACGAACATCACCACGGCGAACAGGTCCATGCCGCCGAACTCGCCGGGGATCGGCCAGTCCCCCACCTTGCCCGGCATGTCGGTGCGCCACATCAGGAAGTACGCCGGGTCGGTGAAGTTGTCGAACCGGAAGTTGGAGTCCTTGGTGTCCTGGCCCTCCGTCAGCATGGTCACCAGGTAGCTGCCGCAGACCAGCAGGAAGGCGACCACGGTGGTGGCGAGGTAGACCAGGCCCTTGCGCCGGTCGTCGTGCCAGGGGAAGTACATCAGCGCCGCGACCAGCACGCCGATGGCGCTCCACAGGAACCAGCCGGAGTAGGTGAGGAACATCAGGCCCAGCAGCGCGCCGAAGCCGGCCGCCTTCACCAGCAGCAGCCGCCAGCCGTCCGTGCCGCTCCGGCGCAGGTGCACCACCACGGCGACCAGCACGGGCACCAGGACCACCAGCACGGTCTGGCTGTACGGCTTGTAGGCGTCGATCAGCGCGAAGGCCGGCAGCACGCCGAAGGCCAGGGCCCGGACCGGGCTGAGCAGCATGCGCCACGAGAGGTAGACCAGCGGGCCGAACGCGGCGGCGCCGAGGATCTGGAGATCCTTGAAGGCGTACGCGGTGTTGCCGTCGCGGAACAGCTCCGCGTAGAAGCCCAGGGTGTAGAGCGGCGCCGGCGGATAGACCGGCGAGCCCGAGGGCTGGCCGTTCACCACGGCGTGGGCCCAGTCGACGATGCGCTGGCTGTCACCGTTCATGCCGAACATCGGCCAGGGCGTGCCGAGCAGCGCCATCACGGCGCCGGCCGCCACGAAGCCGCTGGCGAGGCCGGCGATGGCGGCCGCGGAGAACCGGGCCGCCAGGCCGAAGTGACGGCCCGAGCGGAAGCGCCACGCGAGCACGACCGCGCCGAGCAGGAGGAAGCCGATGAGCGCGAACCGCAGCTGCAGCGCGGCGAGGCCGCTCACCTGGGCGATCCGGTCCAGCGGGTCCATGTGGAACCCGCTCGCCATCACGGGGAGCACCAGGGCCGCCCCGAAGGCGATCAGGGCCTCGCCCGCGAGCAGTGCCGGGGCCGACGTCCGGAGCCGGGCCACGGAGCGGCCGGCGGATCCCCGGATCAGCGAACGCCCTCCGATCGGCGGGATCCTGGAGGCCTCTTGGGCACTGACTGTCACTGGCACGGTCCTCAGCTCGTGGTCGCTCGCTCGGCCCGCCCGGCCCGTCGGCATCGGTCGGTGACGGAGAACGTACTGCTTCCGGGTGCACGGCGGCAGCCCCGGGCATCATAGGTCCTCCACCTGTGGAAGGCCCCATCGGGAAGAAGGGCCGACCACCGTGACGTCACTCGACCGAGTGATCCTCAGGCGATGCCGATGAGGATCAGCAGCGTCCAGAACGCGCACCCCAGGTAGCCGACGACCAGGCCGAGGACGGCCGCCCAGTCGCCGTCCATGTCGCGGCGGCGGATCTCCGAGCGGGCGATGTGACCGACGACCACGGCGGGCGCGGAGAGGCCGACCAGACTGGCCACCAGGGAGACCACGGCGAGCACGTTGGTGGGGCGGGCCCGGGGCGGCGGGACGGCCATGAAGGTGGCCGGAACGGGCGTGGCGACGACGGCCGGCGGGGCCGTCATCGGCCCGGAGGGCAGGTCCGCCACCAGCGCGGCCAGCTGGCCGTAGGTCTGCGAGGCGGCCACGGCCTCGTGGCGCTGCTCGTACTCCTGGACGGAGAGCCGGCCCTCGGCGAACGCGGCCTTGAGCACGTCGAGCGTCCGGTCCCGGTCCGCGTGGCCCGCCCTCATCGCGGCCTGCGGCGAGACCGCGGGCGCCGGCTGCCAGCCTCCCGTCGGCCGCTTGCCGGGCGGGTGGCCGGAACCGGCCTCGCCCCATGGCTGTACGGACATCCGCCACCTCCCGGTAGCGCGGCACCCCCGCGCACGTCACTGCTCCCTCATAGTGCAGGACGAACGAACGGACTGAGTAGTTGCCAAATCGGACCAGTAGTCGCCGGGAAGGCGGTGCCGGTCGGCGTGCCTCACCCGTTCGGCTGATGTGCTCAGGGGATGCTCAACTCGGGCGACAGCCTGTTCGAGCAGTGACAGGCTGAGCCCCGGGGGCTTCCGCACGACGGTGTCCTCCCCCTCCACCACCACGAGCAGAGAAGGCCGCCATGCAGGCGTCAGCGCCGCCGTCCTCCGACCTCCCCGGGCCGGGAACCCCGTCCGCCGTCAGCATCCGGGGGCTCTGGAAGCACTTCGGCACCCAGGCCGCGGTGGCCGGGCTGAGCCTGGAGCTGCCGGCCGGGGCGTTCATCGGCCTGGTCGGGCCGAACGGCGCCGGCAAGACCACCACGCTGTCGATGGTCACCGGGCTGCTCCGGCCCGACCAGGGCACCGTCCTGGTGCACGGCACCGACGTGTGGGCGGACCCGGTCACGGTGAAGGCCCGGATCGGCATCCTGCCCGAGGGCCTGCGGATGTTCGAGCGGCTCAGCGGGCGCGAGCTGCTCCAGTACACCGGCCGGCTGCGCGGCCTGCCCGGGGCCGAGGTGGACCGGCGGGCCGAGGAGCTGCTGGCCGTCCTGGACCTCGGCCGGGACGCCGACAAGCTGGTCGCCGACTACTCCACCGGCATGCGCAAGAAGATAGGCCTGGCCGCGGCGCTGCTGCACAACCCGGACGTGCTGTTCCTGGACGAGCCCTTCGAGGGCGTCGACCCGGTCTCCGCCCAGACCATCCGCGGCGTGCTCAAGCGGTACGCGGCGGCCGGCTCCACGGTGGTCTTCTCCAGCCACGTGATGGAGCTGGTCGAGCAGCTCTGCGACTGGGTCGCCGTGGTCGACGCCGGCCGGGTGATCGCCCAGGGTCCGCTGGACGCCGTACGGGGCGGGCGCAGCCTGCACGAGGCCTTCCTGGAACTGATCGGCGTGCGCGAGGACGACGGGCAGGCGCTCGGCTGGCTCGGCGGCGGGCAGCCCGGGGGCGCCCGGTGAGCGGTCCCTCGGTGCCCGACGGGCGGACGGTGGTCCGCGCCCTGGTCGCGCTCAAGCTGCGGCTGCTGCGCAACGGTCTGCGGCGCAGCCCCGGCCGGACCACCGTCTACGTGATCGGCGGCGTCGTGGGCCTGGCCTTCGCGGCCGGTGTCGCCGTCGCCATGAGCGCGCTGAACGGGCGCTACGCGGGCTCCGGCGACGCCGGGGTGATGCTGCTCGGCGTGCTGACCCTGGGCTGGGCCGCGCTGCCGCTGTTCCTCTTCTCCAGCGACGAGAGCGCCGACCCGACCCGGCTGACCATGCTGCCGCTGCGGCCCGGCCCGCTGCTGCGCGGCTCGCTGCTGGCCGCGCTGATCGGGCCGGGGCCGCTGATCAGCCTGGTGCTGGCGATCGGCGCGGTGCTGGCCGGCGCGGCCGGCGGCGCCTCGGCCGCGGTCGCGGTGCTCGGTGTGCCGCTCGCGGTGCTCTGCCTGGTCACCCTCTCCCGGGCGGTCGCGGCGGGCAACGCCCGGATGCTCTCCAGCCGGCGCGGCAAGGACTTCGCGATCTTCGGCGGGCTGGCCTTCGCGCTGCTGGTGCAGGTCGCCAACGTCGGCTCGCAGAGCATCCTCGGCCGCCGGGGCGGCCCGATCGACCTCAGCCCGTTGAAGCCGATCGCCTCGGTGCTGCGCTGGATCCCGCCGATCAGCGCGGCGGACGCGCCGCGCACCGCCGCCGAGGGCCGGTACGGGCTGGCGCTGCTCCAGCTCGCCGCGGCCGCCGTGCTGCTGGCGCTGCTGCTGCGCTGGTGGCGGCGGAGCCTGCAGGAGCTGATGGTCACCGCCGACTCCTCCACCCTGGAGGTGGCCCGAGGGGTGCAGAACCCGCGCGGCTGGCGCTTCCTGCCCCGGGGCCGGACCGGCGCGGTGATGCAGCGCCACCTGCGGTACGCCTGGCGCGAGCCGCGGGCCAAGGCCGCCCTGTTCACCAGCATCGGGATGACGCTGGTGATCTGCGTGCTGTCGATGGTCCAGGGCTGGGCGAGCGTCTACCTGCTGGCGATGACCGGGGTGTTCCTCGGGCTGCAGATGCTCAACCTGTTCGGCATGGACGGCTCGGCGTTCTGGATGGTCGCCGCCACCCTGCGCACCCCGGCCGACGCCCGGTCCGAGCTGCGCGGCCGGGCGTACGCAGTGCTCTCGTACGCCGTCCCGGTGACGGTGGCGCTCGGGCTGGTGCTGGCGGCCGTCACCGGCCGGTGGGGCGAGCTGCCGTCCGCGCTCGGCCTGGCGCTGACGCTGCTCGGCTGCGGGATCGCGCTGGGTTCGATGTTCAGCGTGCTGGCGCCCTACACCATGCCCGCCGACAGCAACCCGATGCGCAACGCCGCCCCGGGGCAGGGCGGGCTGATCCTGCTCAACCAGTTCGGCTCGATGCTCGGCGTCACGGTGCTGGCGCTGCCGGTCGGCGGCTACCTCGCCTGGGCGCTGGTCTCGGACGGGCCGAGCTGGCCGGTGCTGCTGATCGGCCCGCTGTACGGCGCCCTGGTCGCCACGCTGGGCGTGCGGATGGCCGCGGGCCGGCTGCTGGAGCGCACGCCGGAGATCCTGGCCAAGGCCATCGAGCGCTGAGCGGGCCCCGAGAACGCCGAGAGCCCCGGGAACGCCGAGGGCCCCGGGAACGCCACCGTGCCGGCCCGCGCGCCGGACGGTTCCCGCCGCGGCTCCGGCATCATGGGCAGGAGGCCGGACCGTCGAGGAGAGCAGGGACACACCGTGGGCAAGCGCGCGCAGCAGGCCGGGACCGCCGGGCCGCTGCTGGAGCAGGCGGTGCGGTCGGTGCTGACGGCCCCGGAGGACGCACTGGACATCGCCCTGGACACCGGGGCCTCGCTGCTGGCCGCCTCGACCGGGCAGTGGCCCGAGGTCAGCCAGGCCGTGCTCGGCCACGCGGACACCGCCGTCGGCCGCTGCTGGTCCGCCGGCTGGCGGCCGGCCGACCTGGCCCGGGTGGTGCGGCGCGAGCTGAAGCCCGTCCACCTGGCCCTCGCGGTGGACCTGATCGCCGCCGAGGGCCGCCGCCACCCCGCGGCCGCCCTGGACCGGCGCTGGCGGGAGCAGCTGCGCGAGCTGGAGACCGAGGTCTGGTGGTCCGGCGACGAGGAGTACCTCGGCGCCTTCGCCCACCGGCACCGGCTGGACCGCTTCGCGCTCGCCACCGCCGTCCTGGAGCTGCTGCGCACCTGGGGCCGGCTGCCGCCGATCGCCCCGGTGGGGCCCGCCCCCGGGCAGGCCGTCCGGGGGCAGCGCTCGGCGCCGGTGACCGGCGAGCCGCGGATGCTGGCGCGGATCCGGGCGCTGCTGGCCAAGGCCGAGTCCACCGAGTACCCGGAGGAGGCCGAGGCGCTGACCGCCAAGGCCCAGCAGCTGATGGCCCAGCACAGCATCGACGAGGCGCTGCTGGCCGCGGCCGGCGCCGACCGCGACACCCCGGCGGCGCTGCGGATCGGGGTGGACAACCCGTACGAGGGGCCCAAGACGATGCTGCTGGACGCGGTCGCGGCGGCCAACCGGTGCCGGGTGGTGTGGGCCAAGGAGTTCGGCTTCTGCACCGTGGTCGGCTTCGACGGCGACCTGGACGGCGTCGAACTGCTCTACACCTCGCTGCTGGTGCAGGCCACCCACGCGCTCAACAAGGCGGGCTCCCGCAAGGACTCGCGCAGCAAGGCGTTCCGGCAGTCCTTCCTGGTCGCGTACGCGGCGCGGATCCGTGAGCGGCTGACCGCCGCGACCGAGCGCGCCACCAGCGCCGCCGCGGCCGGCCGACACCTGCGCGAGGACGGCACCGAGGAGCAGCTGCTGCCCGACGAGCGGCTGCTGCCCGCGCTCGCCGCCCGCTCCGAGGCGGTGGACGAGGAGATCGGCCGGCTGTTCCCGAAGCTGGTCTCGCAGCGGGTGCGGGTCAGCGACGGCGTCGGCTGGGCGGCCGGACGGGCCGCCGCCGACCGGGCCGCGCTGCACGGACGCGCCGGGGCGATCCGCCGGTAGGGCCCGTCCTGCCGGTCGGTCCCGGGGACCTGGTAGAACGTAGTCCGCCACGAACGAAGGGGGACTCGACGTGACGGAACCGGCGGCGGAGTCGGGGTACCGGGACCGGGTGCGCGGAGCGCTGCTCGGCGGAGCGATCGGTGACGCACTGGGCTGGCCGGTGGAGTTCCAGCAGCTCCACCAGATCCAGGACCGGCACGGGCCGCGGGGCGTGACCACGCTGCCGGCCGGGCCCGGGCCGGTCGAGGTCACCGACGACACCCAGATGACGCTGTTCACCGCCGAGGGCCTGATCCGCGGCTTCGTCCGCGGCTGGACGGGCGGCGGCGGCTCGGTGCCGGAGGCCGTCCACGGCGCGTACCGGCGCTGGCTGCGGACCCAGTACCAGGGCGCGCCGGACATCGAGCCGCAGCCCCGCCCGTACGACGGGTGGCTGCTGAGCCGGCCCTTCCTGTACGCGCGGCGCGCGCCGGGCAACGCCTGCCTGAGCGGGGTGTCCGAGCACCCGGTGTTCGAGGCGCCGTCCGCGGTCGGGCTGCCGGGGCCGATCAACCCGCACTCCAAGGGCTGCGGCACGGTGATGCGCTCGGCGCCGTTCGGGCTGGCCCGGCTCGGTGTCGAGCAGTCCTTCGGGCTGGCGGTGCAGTGCGCCCAGCTCACCCACGGGCACCCGACCGGCTACCTCGCGGCCGGCGCCTTCGCGGCCCTGGTCGAGCGGCTCGTGGACGGCACCGAGCCGTGGGCGGCGGTCGGCGAGACGGTGGAGCAGATCCGCGAGCTGCCGAGTTCCAAGGAGACCGTCCAGGCGCTGGCCCGGGCGGTGCGGCTCGCCCAGGAGGCGGAGCCGGGGGCGGAGACCGTGGAGCGGGTCGGGCTCGGCTGGATCGCCGAGGAGTGCCTGGCCATCGCGGTGCACTCGCTGCTGGTGGCCACCCTGGACCCCGACCCGGTGCGCACCGCGCTGCTGCTGTCGGTGAACCACTCCGGGGACAGCGACTCGACCGGCGCGGTCTGCGGCAACCTGGTCGGGGCCGCGTACGGCGCCGCGGCGCTGCCCGCCGAGTGGACCGGGGCGGTCGAGGGCCGGGCGGAGCTGCGGCAGCTCGCGGACGACCTGCTGGTGCTGTTCGGCAGCCGCGACCCGCTGCACCCGGGGCTCGGCGGGCGCTACCCGGCCTGGTGACTACCCCGCCCGTGGGTCGGTGACCTGGCCGAGGAACAGCGGCGCTCCGCCGCGGGTGTCCCGGATCAGGAACAGGAACGGCCGGTCGAGGTGCACCTGGACCGGCCGTTCGGCGTTCGGCACCGCCATCACCTCCATCCCGACACCGCTGCCGGCCGCCGCGACCGTGCCCTCCTCGCCGACCTCGATGGTGGCCTTCTGCACCACCGTGCCGACCGCCAGCGGCTCCTTGGCGATGCCGCCGAAGTCGGCCCCGTCGAAGGCCGCCCGCACGCCGAGCGAGCGCAGCGCGGGGGTCAGCTCCTTGGAGGTGCCGAAGTGGAAGCGCGGCAGCCGGAGGTCGACCGGCCGCTCGGCGAGCGCGCCGAGGATGCGGTCGAGCTGGGGCTGGTCCAGGCCCTTGGCGAAGGCGGCGAAGCCGCCCTGCGCGGGGACGATCAGGTCCATCACCAGTGGGCCGTCCGCGTAGGGCAGTTCGACGGCCTGCCAGGGCTCGCCGACGATCCCGCCGGAGCCGTCGGCGTACCTGAACTCCCCGCTCTGCGCCATCGTGGGGACGGCCGGGGCGGAGCCGTCGAGCTTGTGGAACGGGAGGTCGGCGGTGCGCGAGGGCTTGAAGGCGGACGCCCACTGGGCCTTGAGGTACAGCGCGTCGGTGAGCACCAGCCGGGTGTTCGGCGTGATCGCGCCCGCGCCGAAGAGGTCCTTGATCCGGCCGTCGGTGGCCTTCTCCACGGCCGCGTTGACGGTCTTGCGGGCCCCGTCCGGGTCCTTGGCGAAGTCGCTCTGGTGCACTCCGGCGTCGAAGGCGGCGGCGAGGGTGGCCAGGTAGTCCGGCTGGACGGCCAGGCCCTGCTGCGTCCAGACGTCGTCGCTGCGGCGCAGGACGAGCTTGTCCGTGCCCTGGAGGGGCCGGTTCAGCGCGCCGGTGGCGTACGCGTACTGCTGCGGGGCGAGCCCGGTGTGCAGGGCCTTGGCCAGCTCCTCGGCGGTGGCGCCGCGGGCGCCGGGCAGCAGCATGGCGAGCACGGTGGCCAGGCCGGACGGGGAGACCACGAGGTTGCTCCCGGCGGCGTCCGGCTCGGCGGTCAGGGCGTGCAGGAGGTCCAGGCCGAAGGCGTCGGTGGCGGCCGCGGTGGCGGCCGCCTGGGCCTGGTCCACGGCCGGCCGGCTCGCGGGCGCGGACGCCCGGAGCTCCACGGGCGCGGCGGCCCCGCCGCTGCCGCAGCCGGCGAGCAGCGGCGCGGCGAGCGCGGCCGCGAGGAGCGGCGCGGCCGGACGGCGGAGGGTGCGACGGGTTGCGGTGCGGCGGTTCGTCATGGCCCTTCGACGCACCGCCCCACCGCCCGGTTCCACCCGGCCGGCGCCCCCGGCTCAGTCCCAGAGCGCCCCGAACTCCAGCAGTTCGTCCCGGTGCTCGATCCGCTCCACCCAGTCGGCCGGCCAGGCCGCCGCACCGTGGCGGGCACCCGCGAAGGCGCCGGTCAGGCAGGCGAGGGAGTCGGAGTCGCCGCTGGAGTACGCGGCCCGCCGCACGGCCGCCACCGGGTCGTCCGGGAGCAGCAGGAAGCAGAGCAGGCCGGTGCCGAAGGCCTCCTCGGCGATCCAGCCCTCGCCGGTGGCCAGGCAGGGGTCGGCGTCGGGGTCGGGTGCGGCGAGCGCCGCGTCCAGCCGGTCGAGCACCGCGAGGCAGTCGTCCCAGCCCCGGGCCATGACGGCCTGCGGCGAGGAGCCGTACCAGCGGTCGGCGAGGTCGCCGAGCCAGAACTCGTCGTACCGCTCCCGGCTCGCCAGCGCGTACGCCCGCAGCACGGCGGGCAGGCCGGCCGGCGGTTGGCCCTCGGCGAGCTTGCGGACGGCGTACGCGGTGAGGTCACCGGCGGCGAGCGCGGTGGGGTGGCCGTGGGTGAGCGCGGACTGGAGCTGGGCCGCCCCGGAGTGCTGCCGGGCGTCCAGCTCGCGGAGCAGCCCGATCGGGGCGACCCGCATGTTGGCGCCGCAGCCCTTGGAGCCGATGTCGCTGGCCTGCTGCCAGCGGTACTCGGGGCGGTTGAGCCGCTCGCAGGCCCGCAGGCAGGTCATGCCGGGGGCGCGGTTGTTCTCCGGGGAGCGCCACCAGTCGACGAACTCCTCGCGGACCGGCCGCTCCAGCCGCAGGGGCGTCAGGGTCCCGCGCGCCAGGGCGGTGCGCAGGCCGCGGGCGAGCGCGAGGGTCATCTGGGTGTCGTCGGTGACCAGCGCCCGCTTCGGCAGCGGGAGCCGCCGCCAGTCCGGATGGTCGGCGGCGATCTCCTCGACGCTCTTGAACTCGGTCACCCGGCCGATCGCGTCACCGATCGCCAGCCCCAGCAGTGTCCCCGTCGCCTTGCCCACGGCCCTCTCCCCCTCGGTCGTCAGACTTCCACCAGCAGTTCCTTGAGTCCGCGGATCACGTAGCCCGGGTTCCACTCCGGCTCGCGGACCAGCCGCAGGCCCGGGGCCCGGCGCAGCAGGGTGCCGTAGGACTCGGTGAGCTCCAGTCTGGCGAGCGGGGCGCCGAGACAGAAGTGGATTCCGGCGCCGAAGGTGATGTGGGGGTTGTCGGTGCGGCCGAGGTCGAGGCGGTCCGGGTCGGCGAAGCGCTCGGGGTCGCGGTTGGCGGAGCCGAAGAGCAGGGCGATCTCGGCACCGCGCGGGATGGTGACGCCGCGGACCTCGATGTCCTCCAGCACCCAGCGCTCGAACATCTGCAGCGGGGTGTCCCAGCGCATCAGCTCCTCGACGGCGGTGGGCAGCAGCTCGTCCACCGAGCCGCGCAGCCGGGCGAGCTCGTCGGGGTTGCGGAACAGCGCCCACCAGCCGTTGCCGGTGGTGTTGACGGTCGCCTCGTGGCCGGCGTTGAGCAGCAGCACGCAGGTGGAGATCATCTCCTGCTCGCTGAGCGCGTCGGAGCCCTCCTGGGCCTGGATGAGCGCGCTGATCAGGTCCGTCCCCGGCTCGGCCCGGCGCTCGCGGATCAGGGTGCGCAGGTAGTCGGAGAACTCGGTGCTGGCCGTGACGGCCCGGCGGGCGACCTCCTCGCTCGGGTTGAGCTCGAACATCCCGGTGATGTCGGCGGACCAGGGCCGCAGCAGGTGCCGGTCGCCCTCCGGCACGCCGAGCATCTCGGCGATCACGGCGACGGGCAGCGGCTCGGCGACGGTGGCGATCAGGTCGCCGCCGCCGGCCGCGAGCAGCTCGTCGACCAGTTCGCCGGCCAGCCGCCGCACGGTGGGGCGCAGGCCCTCGACCATGCGCGGGGTGAAGGCCTTGGAGACCAGCCGGCGCAGCCGGGTGTGGTCCGGCCCTTCCAGGTCCAGCAGCCCGTGGTCGTTCAGGGTGTGGAAGGGCTCGTGCGCCGGGTCCGGCTCGGGGCGGCCGAACTCCGCGTGGCTGAAGCGGTGGGTGTAGGTGCGGCCGAGTCGCCGGTCGCGCAGCAGGGCGCTGACGTCCTCGTGGCGCGAGACCAGCCACTGGTCGGTCGGCTCGAAGTACGTCACCGGCGCGTGCTCGCGCAGTTCGGCGTACGCGTCGTACGGGTGGGCCACGAACGCCGCCGACCAGGGGTCGAACTTCGCCGTCGTCGTCATCGGTCGATCACTCCAGGCCAGGAGGGGGGAAGCCGGAAAGATCATCGTACGCATGCGGTGCGTCCGGGAACACGGCCTTCCGGCCCGGCTCAGGACCGTTCCAGCACCAGCCGCCGCACCAGCTTCGGCAGCGCCTGCGAGATCGGCTCCCGGATCACCTCGGCCGCGGCCTCGTCGTAGGGCGTCGGCTCGCCGTTCACGATGATCAGCTTCGCCCCGGTCCTCACCGCGTTGTACGGCAGCGCCGCCACCGGGAACACCTGGAGGCTGGTGCCGACCGCGACGAAGACGTCACAGGCCCGGGCGACCGCGTCGGCCTGCCCGAGCACCTCCGGGTCCAGGTTCTCGCCGAACATCACGATGCGCGGCTTGAGGATGCCCCCGCACTCCCGGCAGGCCGGGTCCGGCTCGCCCGCCCCGACCCGCTCCAGCGCGTCCGCCATCGAGCCGACCGCCCCGCAGTCCAGGCACTGCGTCTCCCGCAGGTTGCCGTGCAGTTCGAGCACCTTGCGGGCGCTCAGTCCGGAGCTCTGGTGCAGCCCGTCGATGTTCTGGGTGAGCACCCGCAGCGGCAGCCCGGAGCGCTCCAGGTCGACCAGCGCCCGGTGCCCGGCGTTCGGCTCGGCACCCAGCGCCTCCGTCTCCAGCCGCATCCGCCAGGCCCGCCGCCGGACCTCGGGATCGTCCAGGTACGGCCCGAGGGTGACCAACTCCTGGGCCGACGGGTCCTTCTGCCACAGCCCCTTCGGGCCGCGGTAGTCGGGGATGCCGGAGTCCGTCGAGATGCCCGCGCCGGTGAGCACGGCGATCAGGGGGCGCTTCGCGTTCATACCCCGGACCGTACGGCCCGTGCCCGCCCCGGGCCACCGAAAATCCGGGTGGCGCCGGGCCGGGGCCCGCTTCGGGCCAGGACTCGCTCTTCAGGCCAGGTCGGCGCGCCGGTCCGGGGAACGCCGAAGGGCCCGGAGGCTTGATGCCTCCGGGCCCTTCGAACGAGTAGCGGGGACAGGATTTGAACCTGCGACCTCTGGGTTATGAGCCCAGCGAGCTACCGAGCTGCTCCACCCCGCGTCGGTGAACACGACTTTACGCGACTGCGGCCGAATAACCTAATCGGATTCCCGCCGGGCGCCCCGGCGGCCACCGGAGGCTCCCCGTGAACGCCGCGGGGCGGCCACCCCTGAGGGGTGACCGCCCTGCGATCGGTACTACGCGACTCAGCCGGTGTACGGGCCGTAGTCGTAGTCGTCCAGCGGGACCGCCTGGCCGGAGCCGGCGCCGAAGGGCGACAGGTCGTAGTCGTCGTAGCCGACGGCCGAGTACATCGCGGCCTTGGCCTCCTCGGTCGGCTCGACCCGGATGTTGCGGTAACGGGGCAGACCCGTACCGGCCGGGATGAGCTTACCGAGGATGACGTTCTCCTTGAGGCCCAGCAGCGGGTCCGACTTGGCGTGGATCGCCGCGTCGGTGAGGACCCGGGTCGTCTCCTGGAAGGAGGCGGCCGACAGCCAGGACTCGGTGGCCAGCGAGGCCTTGGTGATACCCATCAGCTGCGGACGGCCGGAGGCGGGGTGACCGCCCTCGGCGACGACGCGGCGGTTCTCCTGCTCGAAGCGACCGCGCTCGACCAGCTCGCCGGGCAGCAGCTCGGCGTCGCCCGACTCGATGATCGTCACGCGGCGGAGCATCTGCCGGATGATGATCTCGATGTGCTTGTCGTGGATCGACACACCCTGCGAGTTGTAGACCTTCTGGACCTCGGCGACCAGGTGGACCTGGACGGCACGCTGGCCCATGATGCGCAGGACGTCGTGCGGGTTGGTGGCACCCATGGTCAGCTTCTGGCCGACCTCGACCGCCTCGCCCTCGCTGACCAGCAGCTTCACACGCTTCGAGACCGGGTAGGCGATCTCGTCGGTGCCGTCGTCCGGCGTGACGACCAGCTTGCGGGTCTTCTCGGTGTCCTCGATCCGGACCCGGCCGGCGGCCTCCGAGATCGGAGCCACACCCTTCGGGGTACGGGCCTCGAAGAGCTCGACGACACGCGGCAGACCCTGGGTGATGTCGTCACCGGCCACACCACCGGTGTGGAAGGTACGCATGGTCAGCTGGGTACCGGGCTCACCGATGGACTGAGCGGCGATGATGCCGACCGCCTCACCGATGTCGACCAGCTTGCCGGTGGCCAGCGAACGCCCGTAGCACATGGCGCAGGTGCCGACGGCCGACTCACAGGTCAGGATCGAGCGGGTCTTGACCTCACCGATGCCGTGGCGGATCAGCTCGTCGATCAGGACGTCGCCGAGGTCGGTGTTGGCGGTGGCGAGGAGCTTGCCGTCCACCGTGATGTCCTCGGCCAGCATGCGGGCGTAGACGCTGGTCTCGACGTCGTCGGCCTTGCGCAGCACGCCGTCCGCGCCCACGGAGCCGATCGCCAGCTTCAGGCCGCGCTCGGTGCCGCAGTCCTCCTCGCGAATGATGACGTCCTGGGAGACGTCGACCAGACGACGGGTGAGGTAACCGGAGTCGGCGGTACGGAGGGCGGTGTCGGCCAGACCCTTACGGGCACCGTGGGTGGAGATGAAGTACTCCAGCACGGTGAGACCCTCACGGAACGACGCCTTGATGGGTCGCGGGATGGTCTCGTTCTTGGCGTTCGACACCAGACCACGCATACCGGCGATCTGGCGCATCTGCATCATGTTTCCACGAGCACCCGAGTCGACCATCATGAAGATGGGGTTCGTCTTCGGGAAGTTCGCGGCCATGGCGTCCGCGACCTCGTTGGTCGCCTGGGTCCAGATGCCGACGAGCTCCTGCTTGCGCTCGTCGTTGGTGATCAGACCGCGCTCGTACTGCTTCTGGACCTTCTCCGCCTTGGCCTCGTAGCCCTCCAGGATCTGGGGCTTGCTCGGCGGGACGATGACGTCCGAGATCGAGACGGTGACACCCGAGCGGGTCGACCAGTGGAAGCCGGCCGCCTTCAGGTTGTCCAGGGTCGCCGCGACGACGACCTTGGGGTAGCGCTCCGCCAGGTCGTTGACGATCGCGGAGAGCTGCTTCTTGCCCACCTCGTAGTCGACGAACGGGTAGTCCTCGGGCAGCAGCTCGTTGAAGAGCGCACGGCCCAGGGTGGTGGTCAGGCGGAACGGCTCGCCGTCGAACCAGCTGGACTGGCCCTCCTCGTCCACCGGCGGGGTCCAGCCGCGCGGCGGGACGGTGCCGGCCGGCAGGCGCAGCTCGATCGGGGCCTGGACGTCCAGGTCGCGGGCGTCGAAGGCCATGATCGCCTCGGCGGTCGACGAGAAGGAGCGGCCGGCGCCCTTCACGTCCTCACGGTCCGAGGTGAGGAAGAACAGACCGAGCACCATGTCCTGGGTCGGCATGGTGACGGGGCGACCGTCGGCCGGCTTCAGGATGTTGTTCGAGGACAGCATCAGGATGCGGGCCTCGGCCTGCGCCTCCGCGGAGAGCGGCAGGTGGACGGCCATCTGGTCACCGTCGAAGTCCGCGTTGAACGCGGTGCAGACGAGCGGGTGGATCTGGATGGCCTTGCCCTCGACCAGCTGCGGCTCGAAGGCCTGGATGCCGAGGCGGTGCAGGGTGGGTGCACGGTTCAGCAGCACCGGGTGCTCGGCGATGACCTCTTCGAGCACGTCCCACACGACCGGACGGGCACGCTCGACCATGCGCTTGGCCGACTTGATGTTCTGCGCGTGGTTCAGGTCGACCAGGCGCTTCATCACGAACGGCTTGAAGAGCTCCAGCGCCATGGCCTTCGGCAGACCGCACTGGTGCAGCTTGAGCTGCGGGCCGACGACGATGACCGAACGGGCCGAGTAGTCGACTCGCTTGCCGAGCAGGTTCTGACGGAAACGACCCTGCTTGCCCTTCAGCATGTCGCTGAGGGACTTCAGCGGGCGGTTGCCCGGGCCGGTGACCGGACGGCCGCGACGGCCGTTGTCGAACAGGGCGTCGACGGCCTCCTGGAGCATGCGCTTCTCGTTGTTCACGATGATCTCGGGGGCACCGAGGTCGAGAAGGCGCTTCAGGCGGTTGTTGCGGTTGATCACGCGGCGGTACAGGTCGTTCAGGTCGGAGGTCGCGAAGCGGCCACCGTCCAGCTGCACCATCGGACGCAGGTCCGGCGGGATGACCGGGACGCAGTCCAGCACCATGCCGTTGGGCTTGTTGGTGGTCTGCAGGAACGCGGAGACGACCTTGAGGCGCTTGAGCGCACGGGTCTTCTTCTGGCCCTTGCCGGTGCGGATGATCTCGCGCAGGCGCTCGGACTCCTCCGCCAGGTCGAAGGTCTCGAGGCGGTCCTTGAGGGCCGCCGCGCCCATCGAGCCGGAGAAGTAGGTGCCGAAGCGGTCGCGCAGCTCGCGGTAGAGCAGCTCGTCGCCCTCGAGGTCCTGGACCTTGAGGTTCTTGAAGCGGGCCCACACCTCGTCGAGGCGGTCGAGCTCGCGCTGCGCGCGGTCGCGCAGCTGCTTCATCTCGCGCTCGGCGCCCTCGCGCACCTTGCGGCGCACGTCGGCCTTGGCGCCCTCGGCCTCCAGCTCGGCCAGGTCGGTCTCGGCCTTCTTGGCACGGGCCTCGAGGTCGGAGTCGCGGCGGTTCTCGATCTGCTGACGCTCGACCGAGACGTGCGCCTCCAGGGACGGCAGGTCGCGCTGGCGACGCTCGTCGTCCACCCAGGTGATCATGTAGGCGGCGAAGTAGATGACCTTCTCGAGGTCCTTCGGCGCCAGGTCGAGCAGGTAGCCCAGGCGGGACGGGACACCCTTGAAGTACCAGATGTGGGTGACCGGGGCGGCCAGCTCGATGTGGCCCATCCGCTCGCGGCGCACCTTGGCGCGGGTCACCTCGACGCCGCAGCGCTCGCAGATGATGCCCTTGAAGCGGACGCGCTTGTACTTACCGCAGTAGCACTCCCAGTCCCGGGTGGGGCCGAAGATCTTCTCGCAGAAGAGCCCGTCCTTTTCCGGCTTCAGGGTGCGGTAGTTGATGGTCTCCGGCTTCTTGACCTCGCCGTGCGACCACTGGCGGATGTCGTCGGCGGTGGCCAGGCCGATGCGGAGCTCGTCGAAGAAGTTGACGTCAAGCACTGGTCGTCAAGCCCTCTTTCGTAAGTCGAGAGTCGTTCATGTGGTCTGAGGGGGGCCTGGGGGCGGGCCGGCCGCTGCTGCGGCCGGCCCCACCTCCGTCAGACCTCTTCGACGCTGCTCGGCTCGCGCCGGGACAGGTCGATGCCGAGCTCCTCGGCGGCGCGGAACACGTCCTCGTCGGAGTCCCGCATCTCGATGGACTGGCCGTCCGAGGACAGCACCTCCACGTTGAGGCAGAGCGACTGCATTTCCTTGATGAGGACCTTGAAGGACTCGGGAATGCCGGGCTCGGGGATGTTCTCGCCCTTGACGATGGCCTCGTAGACCTTCACGCGGCCGAGGACGTCGTCGGACTTGATGGTGAGCAGCTCCTGCAGCGCGTAGGCCGCGCCGTACGCCTCGAGGGCCCACACCTCCATCTCACCGAAGCGCTGACCACCGAACTGCGCCTTACCACCGAGCGGCTGCTGGGTGATCATCGAGTACGGGCCGGTCGAGCGGGCGTGCAGCTTGTCGTCGACCAGGTGGTGCAGCTTGAGGATGTACATGTAGCCGACCGAGACCGGCATCGGGAACGGCTCGCCGGAGCGGCCGTCGAACAGCCGGGCCTTGCCGGTGGAGTTCACCAGGCGCTCACCGTCGCGGGTGAGGGTGGTGTTGTCCAGCAGACCGGTGATCTCGTCCTCGCGGGCGCCGTCGAAGACCGGGGTGGCGAGGTTGGTGCCGCCCTGGACGGTGTCGGCGCCGATCGCCTGCAGGCGCTGGGCCCACTCGTCGGCGAGGCCGGAGACGTCCCAGCCCTGCTGGGCGAGCCACCCGAGGTGGATCTCCAGGACCTGTCCCGGGTTCATTCGGGACGGGACACCCAGCGGGTTGAGGATGATGTCGACCGGGGTGCCGTCGGCGAGGAACGGCATGTCCTCGACCGGCAGGATCTTGGAGATGACACCCTTGTTGCCGTGACGGCCGGCGAGCTTGTCACCGTGGGTGATCTTGCGCTTCTGGGCCACGTAGACGCGGACCAGCTGGTTGACGCCCGGGGGAAGCTCGTCGCCCTCTTCGCGGTCGAAGACGCGGACGCCGATGACCTTGCCGGACTCACCGTGCGGGACCTTCAGCGAGGTGTCGCGGACCTCACGGGCCTTCTCGCCGAAGATCGCGCGGAGCAGGCGCTCCTCGGGGGTCAGCTCGGTCTCACCCTTCGGGGTGACCTTGCCGACCAGGATGTCGCCGGTGACGACGTCGGCGCCGATGCGGATGATGCCGCGCTCGTCGAGGTCGGCCAGGACCTCCTCGGAGACGTTCGGGATGTCCCGGGTGATCTCCTCGGGGCCGAGCTTGGTGTCACGGGCGTCGACCTCGTGCTCCTCGATGTGGATCGAGGAGAGGACGTCGTCCTGCACGAGGCGCTGCGACAGGATGATCGCGTCCTCGTAGTTGTGACCCTCCCACGACATGAACGCCACGAGCAGGTTCTTGCCGAGGGCCATCTCGCCCTCGTCGGTGCACGGGCCGTCGGCCAGCACCTGGCCGGACTCGACCCGGGCGCCCTCGTCCACGAGCACCTTCTGGTTGAAGGAGGTGCCCTGGTTGGAGCGGGTGAACTTGGCGGCGCGGTACGTGGTGTACGTGCCGTCGTCGTTCGCCACGGTGACGTAGTCGGCCGAGACCTCCTGGACGACACCGGCCTTCTCGGCGGTGATGACGTCCGCGGCGTCGACGGCGCAGCGGTACTCCATGCCGGTACCGACCAGCGGGGCCTCGCTCTTCAGCAGCGGCACCGCCTGGCGCATCATGTTCGAGCCCATGAGCGCGCGGTTGGCGTCGTCGTGCTCGAGGAAGGGGATCATGGCGGTCGCGACCGACACCATCTGGCGCGGCGAGACGTCCATGTAGTCGATCTCGGTGCCCGGGATGTAGTCGATCTCGCCGCCACGGCGGCGGACCAGGACACGCGGCTCGGCGAAGTGCAGGTCCGCGGTCAGCGGCGCGTTCGCCTGGGCGATGACGTAGCGGTCCTCCTCGTCGGCGGTCAGGTAGTCGACCTGCTCGGTGACCACACCGTCGACGACCTTGCGGTACGGCGTCTCGATGAAGCCGAACGCGTTGACCCGGCCGTACGAGGCCAGCGAGCCGATCAGACCGATGTTCGGGCCTTCGGGGGTCTCGATCGGACACATGCGGCCGTAGTGCGAGGGGTGCACGTCACGGACCTCGAAGCCGGCCCGCTCACGGGACAGACCACCGGGGCCCAGCGCGGACAGACGACGCTTGTGGGTCAGGCCCGACAGCGGGTTCGTCTGGTCCATGAACTGCGACAGCTGGCTGGTGCCGAAGAACTCCTTGATGGAGGCGACGACCGGCCGGATGTTGATCAGGGTC
This sequence comes from Kitasatospora sp. NPDC005856, assembly GCF_040629945.1. Lineage (NCBI taxonomy): Bacteria > Bacillati > Actinomycetota > Actinomycetes > Kitasatosporales > Streptomycetaceae > Kitasatospora > Kitasatospora sp. NPDC005856. The sequence goes on from NZ_JBEXWT010000010.1 coordinate 26,949, forward strand.
TGCGGCGTGATCGCCTCGACGTCCTGGGTGGTCATGCGCTCGCGCACGACGCGCTCCATGCGGGCGAGACCCGTACGGACCTGGTTCTGGATGAGCTCGCCGACGTTGCGCAGGCGGCGGTTGCCGAAGTGGTCGATGTCGTCGACCTCGACCACGATGTCGCGGCCCTCGTCGTCACGCCACTCGGTCTCGCCCGCGTGCAGCTTCACCAGGTACTTGATCGCACCGATGATGTCGGGCTCGGTGAGCACGCCGGAGTCCAGCGACTCGGCGTTGCCCAGCTTGCGGTTGACCTTGTAACGGCCGACCTTGGCGAGGTCGTAGCGCTTCGGGTTGAAGTAGAGGTTCTCCAGAAGCGTCTGCGCGGCCTCGCGCGTGGGCGGCTCGCCCGGGCGCAGCTTGCGGTAGATGTCCAGCAGCGCGTCGTCCTGGCCCTGGGTGTGGTCCTTCTCCAGGGTGGCGCGCATCGACTCGTACTCGCCGAACTCCTCGAGAATCATCTCGTTGGTCCAGCCGAGCGCCTTGAGCAGCACGGTGACGGACTGCTTGCGCTTGCGGTCGATGCGGACGCCGACCATGTCGCGCTTGTCGATCTCCATCTCCAGCCAGGCACCACGCGAGGGGATGACCTTGCAGGAGTAGATGTCCTTGTCGGACACCTTGTCCAGGGTGGAGTCGAAGTACACACCCGGGGAGCGGACCAGCTGCGACACGACGACACGCTCGGTGCCGTTGATCACGAACGTGCCCTTGTGGGTCATGAGCGGGAAGTCGCCCATGAAGACCGTCTGAGACTTGATCTCACCGGTCTCGTTGTTGGTGAACTCGGCCGTGACGAAGAGCGGGGCCGCGAACGTGAAGTCGCGGTCCTTGCACTCGTCAATGGAGTTCTTCGGCGGCTCGAAACGGTGGTCGCGGAAGGTCAGCGACATCGACCCGCTGAAGTCCTCGATCGGGGAGATCTCCTCGAAGATCTCCTCCAGACCGGACTTCGTGGGGACGTCCTGACCACTCTCCAGTGCCGCCTCGACCCGGGCCTTCCAGGCCGCGTTGCCGAGCAGCCAGTCAAAGCTCTCGGTCTGCAGGGCCAGGAGGTTGGGGACCTCGAGGGGCTCCTTGATCTTCGCGAACGAGACGCGGAGCGGGGCGGTGGATGCGGCGGAATTGTTCGAGGCGTTGCGCGGCGCGGCCAAGAGGGGGGTCCTTCCGAGGGCTCGGAGCTCACTACGCGCGTACCAGCCGGGCCTGCTTGGGCTTGGTGCCGCCTCCCTCGCCACTGGCCTCTGCCGGAGTCGAAACCCCAGGTCAGAGCCGCTTTGCGGAGGCGGTGCCAGACCCCTTCAGGGCAACGCAAACTCCGGGCGACGAGTCACGGAGCAGCTAACAGGCAGCGCAAAGGGACAGTGTAGCCAAAGGCGACACTGCTGTCCAGCTCTGATTCGGAGACCGAATCGGAGACTCCTCCCGGTAGCCGGCGAGCGCGGGCGCCCACCGGGTACTGCTCAACTCACGTGGAGTCATTTCCCGCCGGAGCCGCTGGTTATGCATCCACCAGCGAACCAACCGGGCGGACTCGCGCCTTGAGAATCGCGCGCCTCGCCAGGTTCGTCAAGGGCCCGCCGGCGGCGCGGGCCTCGACCGGTCTATCGGTCCGGAGCCCCCCGGCGTTACAGGAGCCGTGGTGGCGCCGCCCTCGACGACGGTGATCACCATACCCCTCGGCACCGACGGTGCCGAGTGCGCCGTCGGCCACACCGGTGGGCCGCAGCGGCCGGTCGGGGGAACGCCGGGGGGACCCGGGCCGCGGGCGTCCCGACGGGGCCCGTCCCCGGCCCGGAAACGCGAAAAAGCCGGGCCGACCACCCGCAAGGGTGATCGGCCCGGCTTCAGGCCCCCTCAGAGGGGGCGAGAAGTCACTTGACGGTGACCTTGGCGCCGGCACCCTCGAGGGCGGCCTTGGCCTTCTCGGCAACGTCCTTGGCAACCTTCTCCAGGACCTTGGCACCAGCGGTGTCAACGAGGTCCTTGGCCTCCTTCAGGCCGAGGGAGGTCAGGGTGCGCACCTCCTTGATGACCTGGATCTTCTTGTCGCCAGCGGCCTCGAGGATGACGTCGAACTCGTCCTGCTCCTCGACGGCCTCAGCGGCGGCACCGGGAACGCCGGCGGCGGCAACGGCGACCGGGGCGGCAGCGGTGACGTCGAACTTCTCCTCGAAGGCCTTCACGAAGGCAGCGAGCTCGATGAGGGTGAGCTCCTCGAACTGCGCGAGCAGCTCGTCCTGGGTCAGCTTCGCCATGATGGCGTCCTTCCACTAAATCGGCAGGTGGTGCCGTATGTACGGGTTGGGCGGGCACGGGCCCGCAGCGAGGCGTGAGCCTGCCGATTACTCGGCGGCGGCGTCCTCGGCGGCGGGAGCCGGCGTACCGGCACCGCCCTGCTCGACCTTGTCGCGCAGCGCGTCCACAGTGCGGACGAGCTTCGACGGCAGGGCCTGGAAGAGCGCGGCAGCCTGGGACTGCTTGGCCTTCAGGGCACCCGCCAGCTTGGCGAGCAGCACCTCGCGGGACTCGAGGTCCGCGAGCTTCTTGATCTCATCGGCGGACAGCGCCTTGCCGTCAAGGACACCGCCCTTGATGATGAGAGCGGGGTTCTCCTTGGCGAAGTCACGCAGAGCCTTCGCCGACTCCACCGGGTCACCGGTGACGAAGGCGACAGCCGTCGGACCAGTGAACAGGTCGTCGAGCTCCGTGATCCCGACCTCATTGGCCGCGATCTTGGTCAGCGTGTTCTTCACCACGGCGTACTCGGCGTTGTCGCCGAGCGAGCGACGCAGGGTCTTGACCTGCTTCACCGAGAGACCGCGGTACTCGGTGAGCAGCGCCGCGGAGGAGCCACGGAACTTGTCCGTGATCTCGGCGACGGCGGCAGCCTTGTCGGGCCTGGCCATAGGCTTACGCCTCCTTCCGTGATGTCGAAGTCGGGCCGACCGCGAAAGTCGACCTGGGTCGCCGTGGACCACCGAACGGAAGGAAAGCTCCTGCAGAAATGCAACGAGCCCCGGTGCGCAGGGGCACGGGGCTCGGAACGACCTCGACGGGCGGCCGCGCGAACGCGGTACCCGGAAGTCGAAGCTCCAGACACACCTGCGCGGGCTGCCTGCGACGAATCGCAGATCCTTCGGTCACCGGCTCCCTGACGGGCTCGCGGTGACAACCAGCGGTCTTTGGCTTCGGCCAGCGTAGCGGGAGTCCTCCGCAAGGTGCAAATCGCCCTCGGCCGGGGCGGCCCCGGCGGGCTCAGCGGGCTCAGCGGGCTCAGCGGGCTCAGCGGGCTAGCGGGCTAGCGGGCCAGCGGGGAGACCGTCCGGACGCCGGTGTCCACCGTGTCCGTCTCGGCCGGCGCCTGCGCCGAGAGCAGCGCCCCGGCGAGGTCGGTGTAGAGCACCGAGTCGTCCGCCCGGCCGCTGTCGCCGCTGCCGGTGCGCTGGAGCCGGACCAGCTGGTCCTTGTCGTTGAGCCAGAGGTCCAGGGTGAGCGAGGTCGAGCCGCCGGGCGCGAGCGCGGCCCGCAGCCCGTCCCGGCGGGCCTGGGTCAGCTGGGTCTGGGCGGCCGCGTACTTCTCGGCGGTGGTGGTGACCCGGTAGTGCTCGACGGTGGAGTCCTCGGACTTCTCCTCGCCGACGAAGACCGGGTCCGTCCCCTCGGCGGTGGCCGCGGTCAGCGCCTCGACCGGGTTCAGCAGGTCGATCAGCCCGGCGTACGGGATCTCCTTGTGGCCGTCCGCGTCCGGCGCGACGGTGAAGCGCTCCCAGTGCCGTCCGCCGTTCCTGGCCGCGGTGGCGGCGTCCCCGCCCTGGTAGGCGACGGTGTCCACGACGATCAGCTGCTCGGCCTCGGCCGGGGTGGAGCGCTTGATCTGGAGCGCGGTCTTGGGCTGCCAGAACAGCGGGCCGGAGCCGGCGTCCGCGCCGAGCCGGTAGCTGACCTTGGCCCGGCGGGCGGTCTGCATGGCCAGCTGTGCGGAGAGCAGCACCCCGTGCGGCGAGCGGTCGGTGGGCTTGGCCTGCGCGCTCGGGGAGGCGGTGGACGGCGAGGCGATGCTCGGACTCGGGCTGCCGGACGGCGTGGCGGGCGCGCCGCCGCCCCCGTCGCATCCGCTCAGCCCGCTCGCCAGCAGGGCGACGACGGCCACTGCCGCCAACCGCTGCCGTGCCGCCATCGCCCGTTCCCCTCTCGCCCGGCCCCGTCCGACGGCGGCCTCGTTCCGGCCACCTTGCCACCCGTCCCCGGTCCGCCCGGCGTCGGCCCCCTCGGGCGGCGGGCGGACCCACCGGGTCGGCCGAGCCGGAACACCGGCCGGGGCGGCGGGATACCGGGGGTACCCCGCCGCCCGGCTGCGCGGATCAGCTGCCGGAGGCGGCCTTCTCGAGGTCGGCGAGGTCGATGGCGTCCGCCGGGGTGGCGGCGATCACCGGGGTGCCGTAGTCCGAGTAGTCGACGGTGACGTTCAGCGCGCCGGCCTTGGTCTCGGCCTGCTCGCTCCGCTTGACCACGAGCTTGTCCGCGTCGACCCAGACGTCGATCCGGTCGCTGGTGATGCCGGCCGTCACCAGGTTCTGCTTGATCTTGTCCGCCTGCGCCTGGGTCATGCCCTGGGTGGTGGCGCTGGCCACGTCGTCGGCGCTGAGCACGCCGGTGTAGTGGGTGGTGGCCTTGCCGTTCACCGTCTCGGGGCCGACCTCGGTGACCTTGCCGCTGGCGATCAGCGTCCGGACGCCCTGCACCGGGTCCGCGCTCTGGAGCTGGTCGGCCGTACCGCCGGACGCCTTGGCCATGTCGGCCTTGCTGTAGCGGACCCATCCCGGGCCGCCCTTCTGCAGCAGCTCCCCGCCCAGGGCCATGTACATGGCCTCCTTGGTGTACAGGTAGTGCACGTTCGGACCGCCGGTGATCGGCTCCAGGACCTTGGCTATCGGGGAGCCCGACAGGTCCATCGTGAGGTCGGCTTCCAGGCCGTCGGCCCAGGACACCGCGCCCTTGCCCTTCATGGTGACCTGGCCGACCTGGATCACCTCGACGACCTTCGCCGACTTGGCCGCGCTGGTCTTCTGGGTGACCTGCTCCAGGTAGACCGCCGGGCTGACCTTCTCCGGCTTGGCGCCGGTGGTCGGGGCGGCGGCCGACGGGGTGGCCGAGGTGGCGGCGGCCGTGGTCGGCGCGGCCGGGGCGGCCTTCTTGTCGTCGTTGTTGTTGCACGCGGTCGCGGTCAGCGCCAGAGCGGCGAGGACGACGGCGACGGCGGTGTTGCGGGTTCCAGCCATGATTCCCCCCTCGAGGTCCCCGGGCGCGTGGCGCGCCCGGGGGTGGTAGCCGGTTGTTGCGGGTGGGCCCGGTGTCCGGTGCGGCCGGATCAGCCGAGCAGCTTGAGCAGGTCGGCCTCGCTGCCGAGGTCGCCGGCGGCCGGCGCCGTGATCGCGGCGGCCGAGGCGAGGCACAGAGCGCGCATGAAGGCCCCCCGTGAGTTCAAGATCCCCGTGGAAGAGCCGATCATCGGCTCTTCTCATGTTCTTTTCATGCGGACTCTAACGGATCGCCGATATTCCCACGCACCGGATATCCGCCCTCCCGTCACCCGCCCGCGGCGGGTGTCGCGTCCGTCGCCCCGGAAGCCGGGACATCGGTCGTGGTCACCGTGGTTCCCGCACTCCCCCGGACCGTCTCGCGCAGCCGCAGCAGCTGCATGCCGGGCCCGACCCAGATGTCGTAGTCGATCGCCGTCGCCCCCTGCCGCCGGTACCAGTCCAGCGTGGCGGCGCGCCGCCGCGGGCTCAACTCGCGGTCCTCGCCGAACAGTTCGGCCACCGGCGCGGAGCCCTGGTAGTGCGCCACGGTCACCCCGGCCAGTTGCTCGCCGCCGAGCGAGGTGAGCTTGACGCCCTGGGCGACCTCGTACGCCCGGCCGCCCGGGCTGCTGATCAGCGCCGTCGTCCAGCCGCCCGCGAAGCCCTCCGGGTCGGGCCCCGCCCCGGGGTCGACCGACTCGGCGGTGCTCCGCTCGGCGTGCTTGGCCGCGCCGCCCTGGTAGACGAGGTCGAGGGCGCCGTCCTTCACGGTCAGCTGTCCGCTGCCCAGCTCGTCGGTGACGGTCAGACGGGCCTCGTCCGAGGCGCCCCAGACCAGGGAGCCGCTCGCGGTGCGCCGGCCGCCCGGACCCTCCCGCACCACGTCGATCCGGGCGCTGCCGACGTCGTCCAGCTTCTGCGCGGCCGTGAGCACCACCTGCTTGGGCGGCACCGGCGCGGGGCCCCCGGGGGTGGCGGTGGTCGGAGCGGCCAGCAGGCTGCACCCGGTGGTGGCGAGCAGCAGCAGGGCCGCTGCGAGGACGGTGGGGCGAGGGGCGGGCGGCACGGCACACTCCGGCGGTCACAGGTGCTCCACGTGGTCTGACCGGCAGAGCGTACGACGGTTCGGCCCGCCGTTCCCATCCGCCCGGCGTCCCGCTCCGGCAACCGCCGGCGGCCGCCGCTCCTGGGCCCCAGCCCGGTCGCGCCCCCGGTCGCGCCCCGGGAACGACGACGGGCCCGCGCCCCCGGTGAAGGGGGTGCGGGCCCGTCGTACGGACTGCTCTAGAGCACTGGGGCTCAGACCGCGGCCGGGTCCTCCTCGACGAGGAGGTTGCGGGTGCGGTTCGGGTCCACCTGGATGCCGGGGCCCATGGTGGTCGAGAACGCGGTCTTCTTGATGTAGCGGCCCTTGGCGGCGGACGGCTTGGCGCGGAGCACCTCGTCCAGCGCGGCGGCGTAGTTCTCGACCAGCTGCTCGTCGGTGAAGGAGGCCTTACCGATGATGAAGTGCAGGTTCGAGTGCTTGTCGACGCGGAACTCGATCTTGCCGCCCTTGATCTCGTTGACGGCCTTGGCGACGTCCGGGGTCACGGTGCCGGTCTTCGGGTTCGGCATCAGACCACGGGGACCGAGCACGCGGCCCAGGCGGCCGACCTTGCCCATGAGGTCCGGGGTGGCGACGACGGCGTCGAAGTCCAGACGGCCCTTGGCGACCTCGTCGATCAGCTCGTCGGAGCCGACGATGTCGGCACCCGCAGCACGCGCGGCCTCGGCACGCTCGCCGGTCGCGAAGACCAGGACCCGAGCGGTCTTACCGGTGCCGTGCGGGAGGATCACGGTGCTGCGGACCATCTGGTCGGCCTTGCGCGGGTCGACGCCCAGACGCATGGCGACCTCGACGGTGCCGTCGAACTTGGTGGTGCTGGTGGCCTTGGCGAGGCGGACGGCCTCGAGGGGGGCGTAAAGGCGCTCGCGGTCGACCTGGGCGTCCGCGGCCTTCAGGGCCTTGCTGCGCTTCATGGCTGCTCCTGAATGGTGAATGGAGTTGTGGTGTCACGGGCCTGCGCGGGCCCTACCACAAGGACGAGAGGGTTTCTCAGCCCTCGACGGTGATGCCCATCGACCGGGCGGTGCCGGCGATGATCTTCTCCGCGGCGTCCAGGTCGTTGGCGTTCAGGTCGGGCATCTTGGTGGTGGCGATCTCGCGGACCTGGGCGCTGGTGAGCTTGGCGACCTTGGTCTTGTGCGGCTCGCTGGAGCCCTTGTCCACACCGGCGGCCTTCAGGATGAGGCGCGCGGCCGGCGGCGTCTTCGTGATGAAGGTGAAGGAACGGTCCTCGTAGACCGTGATCTCCACCGGCACGATCATGCCGCGCTGCGACTCGGTCGCAGCGTTGTAGGCCTTGCAGAACTCCATGATGTTGACGCCGTGCTGACCCAGCGCGGGGCCGACCGGCGGCGCCGGGTTGGCCGCACCGGCGTTGATCTGGAGCTTGATAAGCCCCGTGACCTTCTTCTTCTTGGGAGGCATGTCTCTCCGGGTCCTTCCGAGAGGTGATTGCTGGTGCGTGCGGAACCGGGGCGACACCCGGCCGCCAGCACACACATCGGACCAGGCTAACGCGTCCGCGCCGCTGGACCAAAACGGATTCGGGGCAGGGCCTAAGCCCCGCCCCGAATCCGAAGACCGTGGGACTAGTTCTTCTGGATCTGGTCGAAGGAGAGCTCGACCGGGGTCTCCCGGCCGAAGATCTCGACCAGGCCCTTGACCTTCTTCGAGTCGGGGTTGATCTCGTTGATGGTCGCCTGCAGGGTGGCGAACGGGCCGTCGGTGACGGTGACGGAGTCGCCGACCTCGAAGTCCAGCACCTGGATCTCGCTCGGCTTGACCGGCGACGGCTTGCCCGCCTCCTTGGCGGCCTGGCGCTCGACGTCGGGGGCGAGCATCTTGACGACCTCGTCCAGGGTCAGCGGGTACGGGTCGTAGGCGTTGCCGACGAAGCCGGTGACACCCGGGGTGTTGCGCACGACGCCCCAGGACTCGGGGGTGAGGTCCATGCGCACCAGGACGTAGCCGGGGAGCTTGTTCTGGCGGATGGTCTTGCGGTCGCCGTTCTTGATCTGGACGACCTCCTCCTGCGGCACCTCGGCCTGGAAGATGTACTCCTCGACGTTCAGCGAGACGGCGCGCTGCTCCAGGTTCTGCTTCACCCGGTTCTCGTAGCCGGCGTAGGTGTGGATCACGTACCACTCGCCCGGCATGAAGCGCAGGTCCTCGCGGAACTTGGCGACCGGGTCGACCTCGACGGCCGGCTCCTCCTCGACGGCCTCCTCGGCCTCGAGCTCGGCGTCGCCCTCCACGTGCAGCGCGGCCTCCTCGGCGGGCTCGCCGGCCTCGGCCTCGTCGTACGCCTCGACCTCGTCCTCGTCGCTGTCCGCGGCGTCCACGATCTGCTCGGCGGACTCGACGTCGTCAGCCGGCTCGGTCGCGTCCAGCTCGGCGGCGACATCCGCCTCGCGGACGGTCTCGTCGGCGTCGTACAGGGGGGACTCAGACACGGTGGCGGCTTCTTTCCTGGAGATGGTGAAGGTGGCGCGCTCCTCGACCGGCCCGACGTGCGACCGCTCGCGCGGGCGCCAGGTGAGGTCTCGGAGACTTCAACAGTACCGAGTCCACGGTAGCCGCGCGTACGTCCGGCACCGACAGCTCGACCCGGGCCGAGGATTCGGCCCGGGTCGGGAGGCTGTTCGAAAGGTGGGGCGGCCGGTCAGCCGAAGACCAAGAGGCTCAGCTTGGAGAAGCCGTAGTCCAGGCCGGCCACGAAGGCCATCACGACCACCACGAAGGTGACCACGACGGCGGTGTAGTTGGTGAGCTCGCCGCGGGTGGGCCAGACGACCTTGCGCAGCTCGGCGATGATCTGGCGGTAGAACAGACCCATCCTGGCGAACAGGCCCTTCTTGGCCCGCTTGCCGGACTTCTTCTGCTTGCCGGAGTTCTTCTCGCCCTCGGCCGACGTGTTCTCGGCAACGCCATCGGCACCCTCGGGGTTGCCGCTCTCAGGCGTTGCGGTGGAGCCCGTGGTCTCCGTCACTCGTCCTCACCTGAATCCGGGTCCTGCCGAACTTCGCCGCGCGCCCGGTGGGGCCACGACCAGTCGGCTAGCGGTGCTGATCGGCGCCATCTCCGCATCAAGCCCGCTCACTCCTGTGGAGCGAACGGGCTGAAAACGGATCTAGCAGCAGGGCAAGAGGGACTCGAACCCCCAACCGCCGGTTTTGGAGACCGGTGCTCTACCAATTGAGCTATTGCCCTACGGTGCCTCGCGGCTCCTGGTGGCGACCAACCTACCGCATCTCCCCCCGCTGTCTGCACAGGCGGTGAAAGCTCCGGTTTTCCCGGTGGGCCGTCGAGCAGCGAGTGTACGTGGTCGAGGGGTGTTTGGTCGAACCTCTTTCTCCGGACCTGCCGCTCGTCGGGCGAACGTCCGGTCCGGCGGGGCGCCCGCCGACGGATCGCCGGGGCCGCGATCCGGACGGGACCGTACGGATGCCGATACCCCGCTGCCCGGTTGGTCCGGGTTCTGCGACGATGCAGGCATGAGCGCTTCCACCCCTCAGCCCGACCAGTCCATCCGCCCCGCCGACCGCCGGGTCTCCGCCCGGATCGGTGCGATCGCCGAGTCCGCGACCCTCGCCGTGGACGCCAAGGCCAAGGCCCTCAAGGCCGCCGGCCGTCCGGTCATCGGCTTCGGTGCCGGCGAGCCCGACTTCCCGACCCCGGACTACATCGTCGAGGCGGCCGTCGAGGCCTGCCGCGACCCGAAGAACCACCGCTACACCCCGGCGGGTGGCCTGCCCGAGCTGAAGGCCGCGATCGCCGCCAAGACGCTGCGCGACTCCGGCTACGAGGTGGACGCCTCCCAGGTGCTGGTCACCAACGGCGGCAAGCAGGCGATCTACGAGGCCTTCGCGGCGATCCTGGACCCGGGCGACGAGGTCATCGTCCCGGCGCCGTACTGGACCACCTACCCGGAGTCCATCCAGCTGGCCGGCGGTGTCCCGGTGGACGTCGTGGCCGACGAGACCACCGGCTACAAGGTCTCGGTCGAGCAGCTGGAGGCCGCCCGCACCGAGAACACCAAGGTGGTGCTCTTCGTCTCGCCCTCCAACCCGACCGGCGCGGTGTACACCGAGGCCGAGGCCGAGGCGATCGGCCGCTGGGCCCTGGAGCACGGCCTGTGGGTGCTCACCGACGAGATCTACGAGCACCTGGTCTACGGCGACGCGAAGTTCACCTCGCTGCCGGCCCTGCTGCCCGAGCTGGCCGACAAGTGCATCGTGGTCAACGGTGTCGCCAAGACCTACGCGATGACCGGCTGGCGGGTGGGCTGGGTGATCGGCCCCAAGGACGTCATCAAGGCCGCGACCAACCTGCAGTCGCACGCCACCTCGAACGTCTCCAACGTCGCCCAGCGCGCCGCGATCGCCGCCGTCGCCGGCGACCTGTCCGCGGTGCACGAGATGCGCACCGCGTTCGACCGCCGCCGCCGGACCATCGTGCGGATGCTCAACGAGATCGACGGCGTGATCTGCCCCGAGCCCGAGGGCGCCTTCTACGCCTACCCGTCGGTGAAGGGCCTGCTGGGCAAGGAGATCCGCGGCAAGCGCCCGCAGACCTCCGGCGAGCTGGCGAGCCTGATCCTGGACGAGGTCGAGGTCGCCGCCGTCCCGGGCGAGGCCTTCGGCACCCCCGGCTACCTGCGGTTCTCCTACGCGCTCGGCGACGAGGACCTGGTCGAGGGCATCAGCCGGATCCAGAAGCTGCTCGGCGAGGCCCGCGACTGACGCCGTTCCGGCACTGACGTCAATCCGACATTCGGGATTCACCCGGCACGCCGCCTCCTTTCACCCCTTCGGGGGATGGAAAGGAGGCGGTTCCCGTTCGGGGGCCTCGTACGGCAGTATCGGTGAATGGAACGCCTGTTGAACCCGCGAGACGTCAGGGGCCTCCCGAAGGCCCACCTGCACCTGCACTTCACCGGCTCGATGCGGCCCGCCACCCTCCTGGAGCTGGCCGACAAGCACGGCGTCCGGCTGCCGGAGGCGCTCAGCTCCGGCGAGCCGCCCCGGCTGCGGGCCACCGACGAGCGGGGTTGGTTCCGCTTCCAGCGGCTGTACGACACCGCCCGCTCGGTGCTGCGGGACGAGGAGGACATCCGCCGGCTGGTCCTGGAGACCGCCGAGGACGAGCGGCGGGACGGCTCCCGCTGGCTGGAGATCCAGGTCGACCCGACCTCGTACGCGCCCCGGCTCGGCGGGCTGATCCCCGCGCTGGAGCTGATCCTGGACGCGGTGGAGAACGCCGCCACGGCGACCGGCGTGGGCATCCGGGTCCTGGTCGCGGCCAACCGGATGAAGTCCCCGATGGACGCCCGGACGCTGGCCCGGCTGGCCGTCCGCTACGCCGACCACGGGGTGGTCGGCTTCGGCCTCTCCAACGACGAGCGCCGCGGCCTGGCCCGGGACTTCGACCGGGCCTTCGCGATCGCCCGCAACGGCGGGCTGCTGGCGGCCCCGCACGGCGGCGAGCTGTCCGGCCCGGAGTCCGTCCGGGACTGCCTGGACGACCTGGGCGCCGTCCGGATCGGCCACGGCGTGCGGGCCGCCGAGGACCCCGGGCTGATGGAGCGACTGGCGGACCGACAGGTCACCTGCGAGGTCTGCCCGTCCTCCAACGTCTCGCTCGGCGTCTACGAGCACCCCGAGGAGGTCCCGCTGCGCCGGCTCTTCGACGCCGGGGTGCCGCTCGCGCTGGGCGCGGACGACCCGCTGCTGTTCGGCAGCCGGCTGGCCGCCCAGTACGAGCTGGTCCGGGACGTGCTGGGCTTCTCCGACACCGAACTCGCCGAGCTGGCGCGGCAGTCGGTGCGCGGCTCGGTCGCGCCGGAGGCCGTCCGCAAGCAGCTGCTGGCGGACATCGACGCCTGGCTGGTGGACGGCCACGCCCCCGCGGAGCCGGCCGCCGTACCCGCCTAGCGCACGCCCCGGGACCTGCTCAGAGCTCGACGCCCACCATCACCGGCTCGTTCACCAGCTCCACCCCGAAGGCCTCGCGGACCCCGTCCCGGATCTCCCGGGCCAGCGCCAGCAGGTCCTCGGCGGTGGCCGAGCCCCGGTTGGTGAGCGCCAGGGTGTGCTTGGTGGAGAGGGTCGCCCGGCCGCTGCCGTAGCCCTTGCCGAAGCCGGAGCGGTCGATCAGCCAGGCCGCCGAGGTCTTGGTGCGGCCCTCCGGGGCCGGGTAGGCGGGGGCGTCCTCGGCGCCGGGGCGGGTGCGGAAGGACTCGTACTGTGCGGCCGTGAGCACCGGGTTGGTGAAGAAGGAGCCGGCCGACCAGGTGTCGTGGTCCGCCGGGTCCAGCACCATGCCCTTGCCCGCGCGCAGCAGCAGCACCGCCTTCCAGGCCGTGCCGACCGCCACCCGCTCGCCCTGCTCGACGCCCAGGTGACGGGCGGTCTCGGCGTAGCGGACGGGGGTGGAGAGCCCGCCGCCGTCCTCCAGGCGCAGCCGCACCCGCAGCACCACGTAGCGCTCCGGCTCGGCCTTGAAGCGACTGTGCCGGTAGGAGAACGCGCACTCGGCGTTCGAGAGCACGACCACCTCGTCGGCGGTGCGGTCGTACGCGACCACCTCGGTGATCGACTGCGCGACCTCCTGGCCGTACGCGCCCACGTTCTGCACCGGGGTGGCACCCGCCGAGCCGGGGATGCCGGCCAGGAACTCGATTCCCGCCAGCTCGTGGTCCACGACGGTCCGGCGGACCACCTCGGACCAGGTCTCGCCGGCCGCGACCTCCAGCGCCGTGCCGTCCAGCGCGAAGCCCTCGGTGGCGATCCGCAGCACGGTGCCGGCGAAGCCGGCGTCGCCGATCACCAGGTTGGAGCCGCCGCCGATGACCAGCAGCGGCTCGCCGGCCGCGTCGGCCTCGCGGACGGCGGCGATCACCTCGTCATCGGTGTGGGCGGTCACCAGGCGGCGGGCCGGGCCACCGAGCCGGAGCGTGGTCAGCGGGGCGAGGGGGGCGTCGTTTTCTACCAGCACGCCCACCAGCGTACGGGTGGCAGGAGCGCCCTCCGGCACCCCTGCCGCCCGCCGCCCCGGGCCGGCCCCGGCGCCCTGGCCCGGCCTCAGCGCCCCGGGCCGGCCTCAGCGCCTCAGACCCGCGCGGGTGCGGCCGGCGCCCCGGCCCGTTCGTCCTGTGCCCCCGCCGTCCCCGCCGCCGAGGCTGCCGCGGCGGCCGCGCGCCGCCGGGGGACGAGCACCGCGGCGAGCGCGCCGAGCCCGACGGCGGCCCCGCCGACGTACAGCGCGGGCACCAGCCCGTCCGTGAAGGCCTGCGCCGACCCGTAGCCGCCCTGCGCCGAGAACACCGCGGCGAGCACGGCCACCCCGAGCGCCCCGCCGACCTCACGCAGCGCGTTGTTGGCGCCGGAGGCGATCCCCTGCTCCTGCGGCCGGACACTGGCCATCACCAGCTGGGCGGTCGGGGCGAAGTACAGCGACATGCCGATCCCGCAGATCACGATGGCCGGGATCTGGGCGGGGTAGTCGAGGCCGGTGCTCCCGTCCGCGACCAGGCCGAACAGCACCAGGCCGACGGCCTGCAGGGCCAGCCCGGCGACCACGATCGGGCGGCCGCCGATCCGGTCGGAGACGACGCCCGCGACCGGGGCGACCAGCAGCGGCATCGCCGTCCACGGCAGCATCCGGACGCCCGCCTCCTGCGGGCTGAAGCCGCCGACGCCCTGGAGGTACTGGCTGATCAGGAAGATCGAGCCGAACATCCCCAGGTACATCAGCAGGCTGGCCGCGTTGACGGCGGAGAAGGCCCGGCTGCGGAACAGCCGCATCGGCAGCATCGGATGGACGGCCACCCGCTGCTCGTACCAGACGAAGGCGGCCAGCAGCAGGGTGCCGACGATCAGGGCCCCGAGGACCAGCGGGCTGGTCCAGCCGTCCGGGTTGCCGCGGATCAGGCCGAGGACGACTCCGAACATCCCCAGGCTGACCAGCACGGTCCCGGGCACGTCCAGGGCCCGGCCCGCGCCGCGGCTCTCGCCGAGCCGCAGGAAGGCCGCCGGCAGCAGGACGAGGCCGACCGGGACGTTCACCCAGAAGATCCACTGCCAGGAGAAGTGCTCGGTCAGCGAGCCGCCGATCAGCGGTCCGGCGGCGACGGCGAGGCCGCCGACGCCCGACCAGACACCGAAGGCCAGCCCCCGCTTGGCCGCGGGCACGGCGGTGGTGAGCAGGGTCAGGGTGAGCGGCATCATCACCGCGGCCCCGGTGCCCTGGAGCGCCCGGGCGGCGATCAGGGCGCCGATGCCCGGGGACAGCGCGGCCGCGGCGGAGCCGGCGGTGAAGACCGCCAGGCCGACCAGGAAGATCCGGCGGCGGCCGAAGCGGTCGCCGAGGGCGGCGCCGAACATCAGCAGCACGGCGAAGCTCAGGGTGTAGGCGCTGACCGTCCATTCGAGGTCGGACAGGCCGCCGCCGAGTTCCTCGCGGATCGACGGCAATGCGGTGGTGACCACCAGGTTGTCCAGGGCGGCCATGAAACTGGCCGCACTGACGATCACCAGCGTCCAGACAGCGGTTCTGCCCATGACCGGTTTCTCCGTCATGACGTCCCCCAGTTTCCCTCTAGGTAGTAATTGCTCAATAACTTTCGTGGGCCGAAAAGAGGCCGCACGGACAGCGCCGCGCGGCCCCGCTACTCGGGCTCCTCGCACTCGTCGAAGCCGGACCACATCCGGTGCTCCGGCGGATAGCCCAGCGCCACCATGGTGTTGATCAGCATTCCGTACGCGAAGAACCGCGTGGCGTCCCTCATGTCGCCGCCGATCCGGATCCTGACCCGGTCGAACAGGCTCTCCCAGAGCCGCCGGGCGGTCTCGCCGACGTCCTCCTCGCCGGCCTCCCGGGCCGCCGAGACCGAGACGTAGAGCTGCATCTGCATCATGAGCTGGTCGCGGTCCTCCACCAGGCTCATGTAGGCGGCGGACATCGCGTCCGCGGCCTCCTCGCCGGACAGCCCGGCCGAGGCCTCGTCGAAGACCCGCCAGGTCTCCTCGACGCAGCGCTCCGCCGCCGCGGCGAAGATCGCCTGCTTGCCCGGGAACAGCCGGAACAGGTACGGCTGCGAGACGCCCACCCGGCGGGCGATCGCCTCGGTGGAGGTGCCGTGGTACCCGCCCCGGGCGAACTCGATCAGGGCGGCCCGGACGACGCTCTCGCGCCGTTCCTCCGCGCTCATCCGGATGCTCGACTTCGCCATGCCCTCAAAGTTAGTGGCCAATCACTATCAAAGCAAGACCCGCGGCCGCGGCCGGAGATCCCGTGCGGTACGGGACTCCGGCCGCGGCCGCCGTCGCGAGGAAGCGGCTCAGCCGAGCCGGACGACGGCCCGGGACATCCCGAGCACCTTCTGGCCGCCCGAGGTGGCCAGGAGGTCGACCTGCACCCGGCGGTCGTCGAGCTTCTTGGCGACCTTGGCCGAGACCTCGACCACCGCGCCGACACCGTCGTTCGGCACCGGCACCGGGCGGGTGAAGCGCACGCCGTACTCGACCACCGCGGCCGGGTCGCCGACCCAGTCGGTGACCACCCGGATCGCCTCGGCCATGGTGAACATGCCGTGCGCGATGACGTCCGGCAGGCCGACCTGCAGGGCGAACTTCTCGTTCCAGTGGATCGGGTTGAAGTCGCCCGAGGCGCCCGCGTACCGCACCAGTGTGTCGCGGGTCACCGGGAAGGACTGCGCCGGCAGCTCGGTACCGACCTCGACCTCGTCGTAGCTGATCGCCATCGTGCTCACTCCCCCGCCTCGTCGGCGGCCCGGGCCACCAGGGTCATGACCGACGTCACGACGTGCTCGCCGGTCGCGTCCGTCACCTCGCCGCGCACGGTGAGCACGTCGTTGCCCGCCAGCGACTTGATGTTGTCGATGGTCACCACGACCGACAGCCGGTCACCGGCCCGCACCGGGCGGGTGTAGGTGAACTTCTGGTCGCCGTGCACCACCCGGCTGAAGTCCAGGCCCAGCTCCGGGTCCTCGACCACCTGACCGGCCGCGCTGTAGGTGATCACGAACGGGAAGGTCGGCGGGGCGATCACGTCGGGGTGGCCCAGCGCCTTCGCCGCCTCCGCGTCGGTGTACGCCGGGTTGGCGTCGCCGACCGCGGTCGCGAACTCACGGATCTTCTCCCGGCCGACCTCGTACGGCTCGGTGGGCGGGTAACTACGCCCGATGAAGGAGGGGTCGAGCGCCATGGCAGCTCCTCGGAACGCGGGTGGAAACGCGGGTGGGTACGAAAAAACTCCGGGCCGCACCCCTCATGAGGGATGCGGCCCGGAGTAGAAGACCTGAATTCACACAGGCCCGGCGCCCTACTGGAGGGTCAGCGGGTCTCGCGGTGCGCGGTGTGCGAGTTGCAGCGGGGGCAGTGCTTCTTCATCTCAAGACGGTCCGGGTCGTTACGCCGGTTCTTCTTGGTGATGTAGTTCCGCTCCTTGCACTCCACGCAGGCCAGCGTGATCTTCGGGCGGACGTCGGTGGCAGCCACGGGAGTGCCTTCCTTGGACAACGAATAAGAACACAACAAGAGTAGCCGACCGGGAGTGCGATCTCCCGACCGACTACGCGGGGTAGCGGTGACCGGACTTGAACCGGTGACACAGCGATTATGAGCCGCTTGCTCTACCAACTGAGCTACACCGCCACAGTGATCCGCAGCACAGCCGAGGCTGACTGCTTCTCACCCGAGCCCCCATGCGGAATCGAACCGCAGACCTTCTCCTTACCATGGAGACGCTCTACCGACTGAGCTATAGGGGCGAACGAGGAAGAGATTACACGTTTCGCGGCCGGAGGTGAAATCCGTATCCCGCGGCGAAGACCGCAGGTGGGTGAGGGGTACGGGCGGGCGATCCAAGGCCCGGCGTTCGATCGGCCCACGAGCGCTGCGGCCCGACCCGATACGACTATTGCCCGCCTCCCGGCGCCCCGCCCCCCGGCCCCATAGGCTCGACGCTCATTGACCGGGAGGGCCGGCCGGCGGTACGGGCCGGCGGTACGGGGCCGACCGCACGGGCCGACGCGAGAAGGAGCCGGCGATGGACAGCGCAGCCGCCGACGGGCCGCACTCCGGGCCCGGCCCGGCGGCCAACCCGCTCGGGCACGGCCCGGTCCTGCTCCTCACCGGCGCCCGGCTGGCCGACGGGCGGGTGGTGGACGTCCGGATCAGCGGCGACCGGATCCAGGCCGTCGGCACCGTCGGCAGCCTGGGCCCGCTGCCCGCCCTGCCCGGCGCCCCCACCGTCACCACCGGCGCCCGGATCGACCTGCGCGGCTACCTGCTGCTCCCGGCCCCGGCCGAGGCGCACGCCCACTACGACGCCGCCTTCTCCGCCGCCCTGTCCACCCCGCCGCCGGACACCCCGGCCGACCTCACCCGGCGGATCACCGAGGCCGCGCTGACCTCGCTCGGCTACGGCGCCACCGCCCAGCGCACCCACGTCCGGATCGGCGACGTTCACGGGCTGCGCCGGCTGGAGGCGGTGCTCGCCGCCCGGCAGGCGCTGCGCGGACTGGCCGAGCTCCAGGCGGTGGCGATGCCCCGGCTGCTCACCGGGCGGGCCGGCGCGGACGGCCGGGCGCAGCTGCGCGAGGCGCTCAAGCTGGGCGCCACGGCGGCCGGCGGCTGCCCGGAGCTGGATCCGGACCCGGCCGGGTACGTGCAGCTGCTGCTGGAGGCCGCCCGGGAGGCGGACTGCTCGGTGGACCTGCACACCAGCGCCGCCGACACGGCCCAACTCGCCCGGATGGCAGGTGCGTTGGCTCCGCTTCGGCCGCGGGTGACGCTCGGCCCGTGCGGGGCGCTGGCCCGGGGCGCGTCGACGGTGCTGGCGACCAACGGGATCCGGGTCGTCTGCCTGCCGCAGAACGGCTGCTGCTCCGGGCTGGAGGGCCGGGCGACGGGCCTGCGACCGGGCCTGGTACGGGAGTTGGCGGCCGCCCGGGTGCCGCTGGCGGCGGGCAGCGGGGCACTGCGCGACCCGTCCAACCCGGTCGGCCGGGCGGATCCGCTGGAATCGGCCTATCTGCTTTCGGCCACTGGGGAGTTGGACCCGGCGGCGGCGTACGACACGGTGGCGAACCAGGCGCGGGCGGCGCTCGGGCTGGCGCCGGTCCGGGTGGACGCCGGATTCCCGGCGGAGCTGCTGGCGGTGCGCGGGGACAGCCTGGCCGGGGCGCTCGCGGGCGGGCACAGCCGGCTGGTGGTGCACAGCGGCCGGGTGGTCAGCCGCACCAGCGCGGTCCGGGAGTTCGCGGACACGGTGGCGCTGGCACTGCCCCGGCAGTCCGGAAGCGGGGGCGGCTGAGCCGGACGGGGGTGGGGACCGGGCCCCGGGGCGGCCGAGCCGGGGCCGGGGGCCGCACCGGGCCCGACGGAACCGGTCCGGAAGGCAGATGGGGGCGCGCGACGGATGTCGCACGCCCCTCCCCCACCTGCTGGCCGTCCTTGGACGGCGGCTGGAGCGGACCCGGGCCTCCCCCACACGGAGCCGGGCCGCTCTCTCGACACCGACACTACGCCCGCGGAACACCGCCTCCGAGCGGCCTTGACGCCCTCCTGTCGCCCGCCGGGCCGCTCTTGACGGCTCGTTGACGGGGGCGCGCGCCGGTGCTCGCGCGCCGGCCCGTCAGGGCACGTACCGGTACCCGATCCCCGGCTCGGTGATCAGGTGCCGCGGCCGGGCCGGGTCCCGCTCCAGCTTGCGGCGCAGCCCGGCGAAGTAGACCCGCAGGTAGTTGCCGCGCCCCTCCTGGGCCGGCCCCCACACCTCGCGCAGGATCTGCCGTCCGGGCACCAGCCGCCCGGGGTTGGCCAGCAGCAGGGCGAGGATGCGCCACTCGGTCGGGGTGAGCCGGACCGGGCCGTTCGGGCCGTTCACCGCGGTCGCCGCGAGGTCCACGGTGTGGTCGCCGATCACCGGCCGGCTCGTCGGCGCGCCGCCCAGCGGCCGGCGCAGCACGGCCCGCAGCCGGGCCAGCAGCTCCTCCATCAGGAACGGCTTGGTGAGGTAGTCGTCGGCGCCCGCGTCCAGGGCGCCCACCTTGTCGACGGCGTCCGTCCGGCCGGAGAGCACGATGATCGGCATCGCGCTGTGGGTGCGCAGGCCGCGCAGCACGTCCATCCCGTCGAGGTCGGGCAGGCCGAGGTCGAGCAGGACGGCGTCCGGGGCGCTGTGCGCGGCGCGGTCGAGGGCCTCGCCGCCACTGGCGGCGGTGCGGACGGCGTACTGCCGGGCGCTGAGGTTGATCCGCAGGGTGCGCAGGAGGGCCGGCTCGTCGTCGACGATCAGGATCTCACTCATGCACCCGCCTCGCTTCGCTCGCAGTCGCTTCGCGAGACACGCACCTCTCGATGATTCGTTCACTTCGTTCACTCATGCGCCCGCCTCGCTTCGCTCGCAGTCGCTTCGCGAGACACGCACCTCTCGATGATTCGTTCACTTCGTTCACTCATGTGCGGTTCCTCCCCCAGGACCACGGTCCCGGTGCCGGCGGCGGGCAGGGTGAGCAGCATGGTGGTGCCGCCGCCCGGGGTGTCCTCGACCTCCAGGCTGCCGCCCATCGCCTCGGCGAGGCCGCGGGAGAGGGCGAGGCCGAGGCCGACGCCGGTGGTGTTGTCGGTGTCGCCGAGGCGCTGGAAGGGCAGGAAGACCCGGTCGCGGTCCTCGGGGGCGATGCCGGGGCCGCGGTCGATCACCCGGATCTCGACCTGGTCGGCGTGGTGGCTGGCGGTGACCAGGACGGGCGCGCCGGGGGCGTTGTACCGCAGCGCGTTGGTGATCACGTTGGCGAGCACCCGCTCCAGCAGCGGCGGGTCGGCGAGCACCGGCGGGGTGCCCTCGGGGATGTCAGGAGTCAGGTCGAGCGGCTGGATCGGTGCGTACGGGCCGGGGAGGCTGTCGAGCGCCCGGGGCAGGATCTCGTCCAGGTGGGTCTCGGTGAGGTGCAGGGTGAGCGCGCCGGCCTGGAGGCGGCTCATGTCGAGCAGGTTGTCGACCAGTCGGGTGAGCTTGACCAGCGACTCGTCGGCGGTGGCGAGGAGTTCGGCCTGGTCCTCGTGGGAGAACTCGACGTCGGGGCTGCGCAGCGAGCCGACCGAGGCCCGGGCGGCGGCCAGCGGGGTGCGCAGGTCGTGGCTGACGGCGGCGAGCAGGGCCGTGCGCATCCGGTCGGCGGCCTTGATCGGCTCGACCTCGGCGGCGACCACGGCCAGCCGGTCGCGCTCCAGCGCGGCGGCGACGTGGGCGGCGAAGGCGGTCAGCACCCGCTGGTCGGCGGCGGGCAGCCGGCGGCCGGTGAGCAGCAGGACGGCGTCGCGGCCGACCGGGACCTCGGTGGTCTCGTGCGGCCCGTCGCCGTCGCCCTGGTGCTCCCCCGCGCAGTGCGCGAGCACCTCGCCGTCGCCCCGGGAGAGCAGGGCGACGGCCCGCATGCCGAAGGCCGTCCGGGACTTCTCCAGCAGGGCGGGCAGCGCGTCGGCGCCGCGCAGCACGCTGCCCGCCAGGGTGGAGAGGGTCTCGGCCTCGGCGGTGGCGCGGGCGGCCCGGCTGGTGAGCCGGCCGGCGTGGTCGACCACGGTGGAGACGCTGAGCGCGATGGCGGCGAAGACCACCAGGGCGACGATGTTGTTGGTCTCGCCGATGGTCAGGCTGTGGATCGGCGGGATGAAGTAGTAGTTGAGCAGCACCGAGGCGACGACCGAGGCCAGCAGGGCCGACACGGCCCCGCCGAGCAGGGCGACGATGACCACGCCGAGCTGGAAGATCAGCGCCTCGGTGGTCAGGTTGATGCTGTGGTGCGCCTGCGAGAGCAGGGCGGTGAGCAGCCAGGGCACCGCCAGGCCGGCCAGGTAGCCGGCGATGGTGCGCCGCCGGGAGTGGCGGCGGCCGAGCGAGGGCAGCCGGCCGCGGCCGGTGAACTCGTGGGTGACCATGTGGACGTCGATGTCCTCGGAGGCGTCCACGGTGGTCTGCCCGGTGCCGGGGCCGGTGAGGAAGCGGTTGACCCGGCCGCGGCGGCTGGTGCCGAGCACCAGCTGGGTGGCGTCGTGGGCCCGGGCGAAGGTGAGCAGCGCGGTGGGGACGTCGTCGCCGACGACCACGTGGTAGCTGCCGCCGAGGGTCTCCACCAGCTGCCGCTGCTGGGCGAGCGCGCCGGAGGAGGCGCCGGCCAGGCCGTCGCTGCGGGAGACGTGGACGGCCAGCAGTTCGCCCCCGGCCGTGCGGTCGGCGATCCGGGCGGCGCGGCGGATCAGGGTCTCGCCCTCGGGGCCGCCGGTGAGGGCGACCACGACCCGCTCGCGGGTCTCCCAGACCCGGTCGATGTTGTGGCTGGCCCGGTAGTCGCGCAGGCCCTCGTCCACCCGCCCGGCCACCCAGAGCAGGGCGAGTTCGCGCAGGGCGGTGAGGTTGCCGACCCTGAAGTAGTTCGAGAGCGCGGCGTCCACCTTCTCCGCCCTGTAGACGTTGCCGTGGGCCATCCGGCGGCGCAGCGCCTGGGGGGCCATGTCGACGAGTTCGATCTGGTCGGCCCGGCGGACCACCTCGTCCGGGACGGTCTCGCGCTGCGGGATGCCGGTGATCTTCCGGACGACGTCGTTCAGCGATTCCAGGTGCTGGATGTTGACGGTGGTGATGACGTCGATCCCGGCGGCGAGCAGCTCCTCGACGTCCTGCCAGCGCTTGGCGTGCCGGCCGCCGGGGATGTTGGTGTGCGCCAGCTCGTCCACCAGCACGACGGACGGGCGGCGGGCGAGCACGCCGTCGAGGTCCATCTCGTCGAACTCGGCGTCCCGGTAGGCGCGCCGGACCCGTGGCAGGACCTCCAGGCCGGCCAGCATGGACTCGGTGTGGCGTCTGCCGTGGCACTCGATGTACCCGACCACGACGTCGGCCCCGCGCTGCTGTCTGCGCCGGGCCTCGTCCAACATCCGATAGGTCTTGCCGACCCCCGGCGCTGAGCCGAGGTACACCCTCAGGCGGCCGCCGCGGATGCCGGTGCCGGGGGTGAGGTCGCGGGCCATGGGCACTGCTCTTTCCATCGGGAGGTGGTGCACGTCTGCGGACGCGGGTCGGCCGGCCCGGGCGCGGGAGGAGTCCTCCCGCGCCCGGGCCGGCCCGGTCACCCGTTGGTGTGTGGTGATGTCACTTCTGCTCGCTGAGCGCCTTGTTGAGCAGTACGACGTTGACGCCCTCGTTGCCGAGGAAGCCGAGCGAGCGGCTCTCGGTGTGCTCGTCGACCAGCTTGGTCACCGCCTCCACCGGCAGGCCGCGGTTCCTGGCCACCCGGTCGACCTGCTCCTTGGCGTACGCGACGGAGATGTGCGGGTCGAGGCCGGAGCCGGAGGCGGTCAGCGCGTCGGCCGGGACGCTCGCCGGGTCGACGCCGTCGAAGGCCGCGACGGCGGCGCGGCGGTCTTCGACGGCCTTCAGCAGGTCCTCGCTGTTGGGGCCCTGGTTGGAGGCGCTCGACGAGGAGGCGTCGTAGCCGGTCCCGGCCGCGGAGGGGCGGGGCTGGAACCACTTCGGGTCCGGCCGGGCCTCCTCGTCCGGGTCCTCGGGGTTCTTCTTCGGGAGGTCGAAGCTCTGGCCGATCAGGCTGGAGCCGACCTCCTTGCCGTCGGTCTTCACGGGCGAGCCGTTCGCCTTGTCGCCGAAGGCGACCTGGGAGATGCCGGTGATCAGCAGCGGGTACGCGACCCCGAGGATCACGGTGAGCACCAGCAGCGCGCGCAGCGCGGTGACGTGGGTGCGCAGGGTCGTCGGCAGGGGCTTGGACATGGTGTTTCTCTCCTTCCCTGCGTCAGTTGAGGCCGGGGATGAACTGGACGATCAGGTCGATCAGCTTGATGCCGACGAACGGCACCACCAGGCCGCCGAAGCCGTAGACCCCGATGTTGCGGCGCAGCAGCGAGCTGGCGTCGGACGGGCGGTAGCGCACGCCGCGCAGGGCGAGCGGGATCAGGCCGATGATGACCAGGGCGTTGAAGACGATCGCCGAGGTGATCGCGGACTGCGGGCTGTGCAGGCCCATGATGTTGAGGTGGTTCAGGCCCGGGTAGACCCCGGCGAACATCGCGGGGATGATCGCGAAGTACTTGGCCACGTCGTTGGCGATCGAGAAGGTGGTCAGCGCGCCGCGGGTGATCAGCAGCTGCTTGCCGATCTCCACGATCTCGATCAGCTTGGTCGGGTTGGAGTCGAGGTCGACCATGTTGCCGGCCTCCTTGGCCGCCATGGTCCCGGTGTTCATCGCGACGCCGACGTCGGCCTGGGCGAGCGCGGGGGCGTCGTTGGTGCCGTCGCCGGTCATCGCGACCAGCTTGCCGCCCTCCTGCTCCTTCTTGATCAGGGCCATCTTGTCCTCGGGGGTGGCCTCGGCGAGGAAGTCGTCCACGCCCGCCTCGTCCGCGATCGCCTTGGCGGTCAGCGGGTTGTCGCCCGTGATCATGATGGTCTTGATGCCCATCCGGCGGAGCTCGTCGAAGCGCTCCCGCATGCCCTCCTTGACGACGTCCTTGAGGTGGATGACCCCCAGGACGCGGGCGGGCTCGTCGCCGATCCTGGTCGCGACGACCAGCGGGGTGCCGCCGGCCGCGGAGATGCCGTCGACCAGCGCGGACACCTCGTCGGTGACCCGGCCGCCGTTCTCGGTGACCCAGTTGGACACGGCGGCGGCCGCGCCCTTGCGGACCTGGTGGACGCCGTCGGCCTCGTCCAGGTCGACGCCCGACATCCGGGTCTGGGCGGTGAACGGGACCCAGGTGGCATGGGTCAACTCACCCTGGGCGCGGGCCCGCAGACCGTACTCGGTCTTGGCGAGGACCACGATCGAGCGGCCCTCGGGGGTCTCGTCCGCCAGCGAGGACAGCTGGGCGGCGCCGGCGAGCTCGTCGCCGGAGACACCGTTCACCGAGAGGAACTCGGCGGCCTGGCGGTTGCCCAGGGTGATGGTGCCGGTCTTGTCGAGCAACAGGGTGTTGACGTCGCCGGCGGCCTCGACGGCGCGGCCGGACATCGCCAGCACGTTGCGCTGCACCAGCCGGTCCATGCCGGCGATGCCGATCGCGGAGAGCAGCGCGCCGATGGTGGTCGGGATGAGCGCCACGATCAGGGCGACCAGGACGATCATCGACTGCGGGGCGCCCGCGTAGGTGGCCATCGGCTGGAGGGTCACGACCGCGACCAGGAAGACGATGGTCAGCGAGGCCAGCAGGATGTTGAGCGCGATCTCGTTCGGCGTCTTCTGCCGGGCGGCGCCCTCGACCAGGGCGATCATCCGGTCGATGAACGACTTGCCGGGCTCCGAGGCGATCTTCACCACGATCCGGTCGGAGAGGACCTTGGTGCCGCCGGTGACGGCGCTGCGGTCACCGCCGGACTCGCGGATGACGGGCGCGGACTCACCGGTGATCGCCGACTCGTCGACGCTCGCGACACCCTCGACCACGTCGCCGTCGCCGGGGATGATCTGGCCGGCCTCGACCACCACGTGGTCGCCGAGCCGCAGGGCGGTGCCGGGCACCTCCTCCTCGGCGTTCGTGGCCGGCCAGTTCGTGAGCCGGCGGGCGACGCTCTCGGTCTTGGTCTTGCGCAGGGTGTCGGCCTGGGCCTTGCCGCGGCCCTCGGCCACGGCCTCGGCCAGGTTGGCGAAGACCGTGGTGAGCCAGAGCCACACGGTGATGGCCCAGGCGAAGACGGACGGGTCGGCGATCGCGGAGATCGTGGTGACCACCGAGCCGACCTCGACCACGAACATGACCGGGTTCTTGACCATCACCCGGGGGTCGAGCTTCCTCACCGCGTCCGGCAGGGACGCGACGATCAGCTTCGGGTCGAGCAGGCCGCTCGCCACTCTGTGCGGCGCGGCGGGCTCCGCCGTGTCGGCCGGTGCGGGGTTGAGCGTAGGGGTGGACATCAGGAGGACAGACCTTCCGCGATCGGCCCGAGAGCCAGGGCCGGGAAGTAGGTGAGGCCGACGACGATCAGGATCACGCCCGACAGCAGGCCCACGAACAGCGGCTTGTGGGTGGGCAGGGTGCCCGGGGTGGCCGGGACCGGCTGCTGCTGGGCGAGCGAGCCGGCCAGCGCCAGGACGAAGACGATCGGCAGCAGTCGGCCGAAGATCATCGCCAGGCCGAGGGCGGTGTCGTACCAGTCGGTGTTGACGGTGATGCCGCCGAAGGCCGAACCGTTGTTGTTGGCGGCCGAGGTGAAGGCGTACAGCACCTCGGAGAAGCCGTGGGCACCCGAGTTGAGCATCCCGGCGCGCTCACCCGGCAGGGCCATCGCCACACCCGTGCCGACCAGCACGATCGTCGGCGTGGTGAGGATGTACAGCGAGGCGAACTTCATCTCCCGGCCGCCGAGCTTCTTGCCCAGGTACTCGGGGGTGCGGCCGACCATCAGACCGGCGACGAACACCGCGACGACCGCGAGCACCAGCATGCCGTACAGGCCGGAGCCCACACCGCCGGGCGCGATCTCGCCCAGCATCATGTTGAAGACCGTCAACCCGCCGCCGAACGGCGTGTACGAGTCGTGGAAGGAGTTCACCGCGCCGGTCGAGGTCAGCGTCGTCGAGGCGGCGAACAGCGAGCTGGCGGCGATACCGAACCGCTGCTCCTTGCCCTCCATCGCGGCGCCCGCGGCCTGCAGGGCGCTGCCCTGGTGCTGCGACTCGGCGAAGGTCAGCAGGGCCACCGAGGCGACCCAGAACAGGCCCATCACCGCGACGATCGCGTAGCCCTGGCGGTTGTCCCCCACCATCCGGCCGAAGGTCCGCGGCAGCGCGAACGGGATCAGCAGGATCAGGAAGATCTCGACCAGGTTGGTGAAGCCGGTCGGGTTCTCGAACGGGTGCGCCGAGTTGGCGTTGAAGAAACCGCCGCCGTTGGTGCCCAGCAGCTTGATGACCTCCTGGGAGGCCACCGGGCCGCCCGGGATCTTCTGGACGTCACCCGCGAGGGTGGTGACCTCGTGGAAGCCGTGGAAGTTCTGGATCACGCCGTTGGCGACCAGCACCAGGGCGAAGACGATCGAGATCGGCAGCAGCAGGCGCAGGTTGATCCGGGTGAGGTCCACCCAGAAGTTGCCGACCCGGTCCGTCCGGTTGCGGGTGAAACCCCGGACCAGCGCGGCGACCACGGATATCCCGACGGCCGCGGAGACGAAGTTCTGCACCGCCAGGCCCGCCATCTGCGCCAGGTGGCCCATCGCGGACTCGCCGCCGTAGGACTGCCAGTTGGTGTTGGCGACGAACGAGATGGCGGTGTTCCAGGCCTGGTGGCCCTCCATCTGCGGAACGCCCAGGTTCAGCAGCAGGTGACCCTGGAGGCGGATCAGGCCGTAGAGGAAGAGGACGGAGACGGCGGAGAAGGCCAGCACCGAGCGGAGGTACGCCGGCCAGCGCTGATCGGCGTCGCCGTCGACGCCGATCACCTTGTAGATGCCGCGCTCGACTCTGAGGTGCTTGGCGGAGGTGAGGAGGTCGGCGATGTAGTCGCCGAGGGGGCGGTAGCACAGGGCCAGCGCGCCGACGAGGGCGATGACCTGGAGCCAGCCCGCGAGAGTGGATCCCATGTCAGAACTTCTCCGGGAAGATCAGCGCCACGACGAGATAGCCGACGAGCGCGACGGCCACGACCAAGCCAGCGATGTTCTCCGCGCTCATGCGGCCACCTCGCTGCGCTCGCCGGGCGCCTGGCGCAACACGCGCCCTTCGATGGTTCGTTCGCTGCGCTCACTCACAGCTTCTCCACCCCCCGCGCGATCAGGGCGATGACGGCGAACACGGCGACCGTGACACCGACGTAGATGAGATCGGACATGGGCTCCACCAGAGTGGTTCGGGAGATGCCGCGACCGGGGCCGGAGGGGCTCGCGCGGCGCCGGCGGACGACCGGCAGATGCAGCAAAGCAGCCGTCAGGGGCGCGTTATGGGGCCCTGACGCCCTCCATACGGGCGATAGCGCGACGTTGACGCGGCCTTGACGGGCGCTTCACCGGACCGAGACCGTCGTGATCCGGCCGAGACCCGGCGGGTGGCCGGGCCGCGGGCCTGGCGGCGTGCCCGGCGGGACCTCCGGGAGGCCCGGCGACCCCTCCCGACCGCGTGCCCGGGAACGGAAGGGCCCCGGACGGCAGGCTGCCGTCCGGGGCCGTCCTTCCCCGTTCCCGTTCCCGGTTCCGTCCCCGGTTCCGTTCCTCGTCCCGTCCCCGGTCCCGTTCCTGGTCACATCCGCATGCGCAGTCGGCAGACCACCGCGTCGGTGTGCCGCCGCAGGGCGCGGTCGATCACGGCGCCGCGCCGGTTCTGGAGCGCCCGCTGCCACCAGCGGGCCGGCTCCACCTCGGGGATCAGCACGGTCAGCCGGTCGTAGGCGTGCTCCGCCCCCAGCTCGTTGACGAAGTCCGCGATCGGCCGGCCCAGTCGGCGGTGGACGTCCGGGATCTCCACCAGCGGCACGCCCGGACGCCACAGCTCCCAGTCCCGGCGCAGCGCCTCCGCGGCGGCCGGCTCGTGCACCACCGTCACCGCCATGACCTCGTCGCCGAGCGAGAGCGCCGCCGACAGGCCGTCCCGGGTCAGCCGGGTGATCGCGGTCACCGGGACGACGACCAGGCTGCGCTGCCTGGTCACCGGACCGGGCACCCGGCCCAGCTCCAGCCGCTCGCCGATCCGCTCGTAGCTGCGGTGGACCGCCTCGAACAGCACCACCAGCAGCGGCAGTGCCACCACGATGCCCCAGGCGCCCTCGGTGAACTTGGTGCCGGTGACGACCAGCGCCGCGACGCCGGTGAGCAGCGCGCCGAACCCGTTCAGCGCGGCCTTCCACCGCCAGCCGGACGGCCGGTGCAGCAGCCAGTGCCGGACCATGCCGACCTGACAGATGGTGAAGCCGACGAACACGCCGATGGAGAACAGCGGCACCAGGCTGTTGACGTCCCCGCCGGAGCCGACCAGCAGCGCCGCCGACACCACGGCCAGGAACAGCACGCCGTACCGGTAGACCTGGCGGTCGGCGCGCAGCGCGAACAGGTGCGGGAGGTGGTTGTCCCGGGCGAGCAGGTCGAGCAGCACCGGCAGCCCACCGAAGGAGGTGTTGGCGGCGAGCCCCAGCAGCACCACGGTGGCGAACTGGACGACGTAGAAGCCGAAGCCGTGGCCGAGCGAGGCGTCGGCGAGCTGGGCGAGCACGGTGACGCCCTCGACCGGCTGGAGGTGGAAGCGGCCGATCAGCACGGCCAGTCCGATCAGCATCACGCCGAGCAGCGCGCCGAGCGCGACCTCGGTGTGCTGGGCGCGCTTGACCCGCGGGGTGCGGAAGGAGGGGACGGCGTTGGCCACCGCCTCGACGCCGGTCAGCGCGGAGCAGCCGGCCGCGAAGGCCTTGAGCAGCAGCAGCGCGCCGACGGTGGTCGCGTTCTCGGCGAGCGCCGAGGCGTGGCCGGCCGCGGCCGCGGTGCTGGCCGGGCCGTCCCGGAACAGCCCGACCACGATGATCGCCAGGACGGAGAGCACGAAGACGGCGGTCGGCGCCATGAACCAGCGCGCCGACTCGGCGATCCCCCGGAGGTTCACCGCGGTGACCAGCGCGAGCACGCCCAGGCAGAGCCAGACCCGCTGGTCGTACAGGCCCGGGACGGCCGAGGTGAGCGCGGCGACGCCCGCCGTGACCGAGACCGCGACGTTCAGGACGTAGTCGATGACCAGCGAGGCGGCCGCGGTCAGCGCGGTCCGGCGGCCCAGGTGCGCCTTGGCCACCGCGTAGGAGCCGCCGCCGTCCGGGAACGCCGCGATCACCTGCCGGTAAGAGGCGACCAGCACCGCCAGCAGCAGGGCGATCGCCGCGGTGACCGGCAGCGTGAAACCCAGCCCGTACGCCCCGGCGGCGGCGAGCACCAGCACGATCGACTCCGGCCCGTACGCGACCGAGGCCATGGCGTCCAGCGAGAGCGCGGCCAAGCCTCCGAGCGCGCTGAGCCGGTGCCGCTCGTCGCCCGCGCCGGTATCCGGCGGCTCGGGTTCGGCCGTGACGGCCGGGGTGGTGGTGGCGGCGCTGGACATCGGACGGGACCTCCGCAGTCGGTAGTTGGTCCGATCCTGCGGTCCGCACGCCCGCCGCCCGGCGGGCCCCTACGCGTTCCTGACGCCGTCGCGAGCGGCCTTGACGTGCCCTTGACGCGGCGGCCGGGCCTCGCCGGCTCCGTCCGGTGGCTGTTGGCGGGGGTGGGGCGAGCCGTTGTCCCGGCGGTCGCCGGCTGGGAAGACGATCAGCTCTGTCGAAGGACTCCCACCCCCGGCCCCCACTCTGCTGCCTGTCTCCGGTTATTGCAAGCAATGTGCAATAAGTCGCCCCGGTCCACGCCTCCCCACCGGACCGCCGGGAACAAACGAAACAGCCCCCGATCCGCGTTTCCGCAGATCGGGGGCTGTTTCTCTATCCTGTGGCTGGTGCAGGGTTCGAACCTGCGTAGCTTGCGCGACAGATTTACAGGCCGCTGGCCAGGGCTGCTCTGACCAGGCAACTCTTGATCACGGGCCGGATCCGGTCCGAGCCTGGTCCGGATCTTGGCCCGAGCGAGCCCCGATCGGACCATCTTGGGAGCAGGCCGAGGCGGGGGCGGACAGCGAGGTCGCTGCCCGCCCCCGCCTTTCGTGTTTCACGTCACATCTCGGCGCGCCACCCCGTCGAGCGCCGCCGGCGCTCATGCCCCGCGCCCTCAATGACGACCATGAGGGCGGACCGCGCCCCCTCGCGTACATGCGGCTCACAGACGTGTTTCCCCCGGCAACTTGCGGCACGGAAGACCGATGCCCTCGAAGCCGGATGCGCGGGTGACCGATGCCCTCGAAGCCGGATGCGCGGGTGAGGGAACATCGACCCCACCCCAACAGGTCGTGGCGCGCCCGGCGGGCAGGACTGACGGCACGACGGACGGGCAGGTGGGCCCCGAACGGATTCGTCCGGGGCCCTCTCCAGCATCTACCCTGAACGAAGTGCGAAACCCCTTCACTGACGGGCGCGTGAGCGTGTGTCAGCGATCCCGGCCGCAAGGTGCGGGCGGATTCACGGCGCCCGCACGGGCGGACGTCGCGATCCCGACCGCAAGGCGCGGCCGGGATAGTGCGAAGGGGTGGAGCATGACCGCGTCCAATCAGCAGCAGCCGGCCGACGAGGATCCGGCTGCAGAGCCGAAGAACGCGGGGAGGCTCCACAGGGATGGGGTGCGCCGACTGCTTGCCATCTGGCGGGGAGTAAAGGTGGCGTACGACGTCTGGCAGTTGTTCCAGGACTTCTGGAACTAGCTGCTTAGCACGATGGCCCAGCCGCGCCAACGGCCAGGCCATCGCCAGTGCGACTGTAGAGCCACACCGTAGGTACGGAGGGCCCGTCTCGGAACCCCTGGTGTTCGCTCACCAGGCGAGGCGGGCCCTCTTTCATGCATTTGATGATGCTTGCGCACCTCTATGCACTAAGTCTCTGCCGACGATACCAGGACAATGCATTTTCCATGGTAACCATTCTCCTGTCAGGGCGGGTGGCTCCTGGAAACGCATCACCTGTCCCGGCAGGCACGATGACCAGTCATGATGCTGCCGAACGAAGCAGCAACCAGCCATCGCACATCTCGGACCTCAGAAGCACTCGGGGACTTCGCCAGCCACCCTCAGTAGTTGTAGATCAGGTGAGGGCGTCAGCGATGAACTGCATCGAGTCCACGATCACCACGGCGCCAGAGGCCGCCAACTTCGCACTCTTCCCCGGCTTGTTGGCGTAGCCGATCGTCTGAACGCCGGCGGCCTCCCCCGCCTCGACATCGCGGACCGCGTCGCCGATGAAGATGCACTGCTCCTGCCCCGTACCTGCGGCGCCCATCGCTTCGAGCAGAAGGCGCGGGTTCGGCTTCATGGAGGAAGGGTCGCCTGGGGCGCGCCCAAAGACGCCAGCCACATAACTGCTTAGAGCGCGCTCGGCGAGGTAGGCCTCGATAGCCACGCCCGCGTTGTTGCTGACCACAGAGACCAGTCGACCGGAGCGGGCGCAGGCGCGCAGAACCGCTTCTCCGCCCGGGGTCGGGCGGGCGGCCCGGACGGCTTCAGTTTCCAGCGCGGCCAGCGCAGCGTCCGTGCTCGCCGTGAGATCGGGACGGGCGTCCGAGACCAGCCGGAGCAGGGCGAGCGGGTCGTTCTCCTCCTCCACCCCGGCCGGGTCCTGTCCGCTGGCGACAAGGAAGCCCTGGCGGAGTCGGCGCGCGACCTCCGGGGCGGGGAGGCCGGCGAAGACCGAGCAGACCGGGCCGTCGAAGTCGAGGAGCACGTGCTTCACCGGCCGCAGCACGTTGGCGAGTTGCTGAGGGGTGGCGATCATGGCTGCCGCTCGTAGGCGATCGTGGACCAGACGCTGTCGAACCACATCTGGGCCTGCTGGACGTACAACGATCCGAGCGAGGCGTCGTCCGGGCCAGCGACATGGTGAAACAGGGTCGTGTCCTTGCCAGTGACGTCGTAGAAGGTGTGGGCGCCGTCGTCGATCGTCACGGTGCGCTCGCGGAGCGGGTAGAAGC
Organism: Kitasatospora sp. NPDC005856; assembly: GCF_040629945.1. Lineage (NCBI taxonomy): Bacteria > Bacillati > Actinomycetota > Actinomycetes > Kitasatosporales > Streptomycetaceae > Kitasatospora > Kitasatospora sp. NPDC005856. Next base: position 59,001 of record NZ_JBEXWT010000010.1, read on the forward strand.
CGAAGAACGCCTCCGCCCGGTTCAGGATGTACAGCTTGAACAGGCTTGACGCCCGGTGGACCTTGACCTGGACAGTCGCCGACTGAACGAGGCCCAACTCCGCCAGCATCTCCACCGAGTGGGCGATACCGCCAGCATGCGTCAGGGCGATGTTCCGCGCGCGTTCCCGGAGCGCGACCTCATCCTGAAGCCCGTCGACAAGGACCGGCACGGCCATCGGTGCCGTGGTGTCAGGCAGCAGCAGCCGGACCGTGATGGACTCCGGTGCGAACCGGCCGGAGCGGACCTTGTCGAGCGGCTCCTGCAGCGCGTTGTGCAGCGTCTCGCTTGAGAACCCGGCGAAGTCGAGGGTCACCTGCTGCTGCTCGAAGGCCGTTTCCAGGTGGGGCCGCAGCCCGACCGGCCGAGAGGTGCGCTCCCGCACGAACGAGCCGCTCCCCTGGCGGGTGACGATCAGGTCCTCGGCGCGGAGTTCGTCGAGTGCCCTGTCCACCGTGCCGCGCGCCACGCCGAAGTGCTTCGCCAACGCGGGGCCGGAAGGAAGTTTGTCGCCAGGCTGGAAGCCCGGCTTCTTCGTGAGGATCGAGGCCCGCAAAGAGCCTTTGACCTGCTGATACGGGGGGCGGGGGTCATCCGGGTCCAGAGCCATGCACCCATGCTAGGGCAGCTGTCCAACATGCGCGAGAAACCCAACTCTCTTGACCTGCTTAAGCAGGTTCTCTATGTTGTGCATGTCGCACCAAGTGAGACAGGGGCGACACAGAGGGGCCTTCTTTGGGCTGCTCTGAGCTGCACAAACGCACCATCAACAACTCAAGAGAGTGATCCACCACCGCAGTCCTTCCGTGACGACGCCGGTCGGGGTGAGTGGAGACCAGTCGGCAGAGAAGGGGCGCACGCCCTGACACCTCGGTCCGCCCTTAAGACGGCGGGCCGTACATGGGACACGCAGCCGACTGAGAGGAGCTACCGGCCTCTCCAAAGAACGACGCGGCGACATTGAGCCGGCGACAACCTCCGGAATGGATCTCCCCGGAGCGAGCCTGGACCGCGTCCCGAGACCAACCCCCTGCTTCACCAGTGACCACGGCCCTCGACACCCCCTCGCATCCATGACTGCGGGGGCTGGTGCCGGGGGTCGTGGCTACTCGTGACGTTCGAGTGGCTCGGGCCCAACGAGACGGGCCGCCGCGCTCCGGCCAAGGAACGCGCGGCGGCCCTCGGGCCCACCCCCTACGAGAGAAGAGGTAGACCCATGAGGTCGATTGTTGCAGGCCAGACGGCCCTGAACGAGGACGAGTTCGCCGAGCTGGCGCTCGGTGTGGATTCGGAGTTCACCCGGCTGTTCACCGGAGTGCCCGGCGAGGACGACACCGAGCGCGAGGCCCGGATGGACGCCGCGGACGACATCCTGGCCGACCTGCGCCGGGAGGCCCCGGAGCTGGCCGCCTACGCCGAGCGGCTGCTGAGCATGGCGCCGGTGCCGCTGCGGCGCCCGGCCGTGATCCGCCGCAGCGCCAGCGTCGAGCGGATCGCCGCGTGACCACCATGGCCGCACCGACGGCCGTTTCAAGCCCGACCGCCGCCGCTTCAACCGCATGGCCGATCGCTTCGACCACGCGGGCGGGGGCTTCGGACAAGCTGATGCTGGGCGTGGCGATCCTCGCCGCGATCGGCGGTGCGGCCCTCGCCGGGATCGGCTTCAGCGGTTCCTACAACGCGCTGAAGGACCTCGGTTTCAGGCACAGCTTCGAGGACTTCAGCTACGCGTTCCCGATCGGTGTGGACGCCGGGATCGTGGCCCTGTTGGCCATGGACCTGCACCTGATCCGCAAGGGTGCCCCGGCGCCGTGGCTGCGGCTGCTGGCCCACGGTTTCACCGCCGCGACGATCTACTTCAACGCCGCCTCCGCCGGGCCGCTGCTGAAGAATCCGACCGGCACCGCGATGCACGCCGTGATCCCGGTGATGTTCGTCGCGGTGGTCGAGGCCGGGCGGCGCCTGGTCATCCGGATCACCCGGATCGAGGCCGGCCACGGCCGCGACGGCGTGCCGCTGCACCGCTGGATCCTCGCACCGTGGCCGTCGTTCCGGATGTACCGGCGGATGCGCCTGAACGGCATCGCCTCTTATGACCGGGCGGTCGAGCTGGAGCGCGAGCGGCTCGTCTACCGGGTGATGCTGGAGCGCGACCACGGCGGCGACTGGCGCAGGGCCCCCTCCGACCTGCGGCTTCCGCTCACCATGGAGCGCTTCGGACTGTCCGTGGACGAGGCCCTGGCCCTGCCCGCCGAGGCCGACGAGCAGGCCCGGCTGCGGGCTGAACGCTCGGAGGCGTTCGAGGCCGAGCTCACCGCCCGCGCCGAGGTCCGCGCCGCCGAGCTGGAGATCTCCAAGCTCCGCACAGCGGGCCGGGTGGAGGCCGCCGGGTACGAGGTCGGCGCCGAGACCGCCACCGCCAAGGCCCACGCTCACGCTCGAACCGTGGCCGCCGGCCGGGAGGCCGAAGCGGCCGAGCGCGTCGATCAGGCGGAGGAGGAACTGGCCGCCGCGGCCGCCGAGCAGGAGGCTGCCGACGCCCGTCTGCGTGCTGCTGAAACCGACAAGGCCGCCGCTGAAACGGAGAAGGTTGCCGCTGAAACGCGCGCTGCAGCCGCTGAAACGAACCGTGCCGCGGCCGACGACGAGGACGCCAGGGTCCGGACCGAAGAGGCCACCCAGTGGGCTCGCCTACGCGCGGCTGAAACGGCCAAGCAGGCGGCTGAAACGGAGGCGGCCGCCGCTGAAGCGGTCAAGCGCAAGGCTGAAGCCGACCGTGACGCCGCCGACGCCGGGCGGGTCCAGGCCGGGCACGAGGAGAACGAGCACGCGGCCCGGTTGCGTGCGGCTGAAGCCCGCGAGTGCGCCGCTGAAACGGAGCTGCGCGCGGTCGAAGCGGAGGATGCGGCGAAGCTGACCCCCGCCGCCCGTGCCACCCGCCGCGTCGCCCGGATGATCCTCGCGGCCGGCGGCAACCCCGAGGCCGTCGAGCTCAAGACCATCGCCGAGACCCTCGACGTCTCCCCGGCCACCGCCTCGACTCGCCGGGCCGAGGCCGCCGAGCTGATCGCCTCCGGCTACACCCCGATCGCCGCCTGACCGCTGAAGGAGCGCATCCATGCAGCTCTTCCGCCGTAGCCAGCAGCGCCGGGCCGCCGCCGTCCGCCGAGAGGGCCAGCGCCAGATCGACTCCCACTGCACCAGCCAGAGCACCACCGCCTGGCACTGCGCGCCGGCCCCCGCGCCTGGTGGCGCTCCTCCTGACCACCCTTCGGGCCCGGCTCCGGCCGGCCCCCTCCCAGAGGAAGACTTCATGGCCTACACGCTGTGCCTGCTGTTCCTGGTGGTCGACGCCGTGATCGCCGTCCTGTGCATCCGCGAGCTCATCCGCCGGGGCGGGTGGGACCGATGACGATCCCCCCGCCGCCGTCCGAGCCGCCTACCGCCGACATGCCCACCCCCGACTCCGAGTCCGTGGCCGAGTGGTGGCGCAAGTCCGGCCCCGTCATCCCGCCGCCGACCCAGCCCCCCGCCCCGGGTCAGCCGGACACCACCGTCCACACCCCGATCCCGATCGCCGCCGCCCCGGCCACCCAGGCCGCCACCATGGCGGCCGCCGCCGAGGCGTTCTGGGCCCCCGCCGGGAAGCTCTTCGCCGAGCAGGCCTCGACGATCGCCTTCCAGGTGGGAGAACAGATCGGCCAGTTGCTGACTGAGACCGAGGCCCAGCGCACTGCCCGCCAGCAGGTCGAGTATGAGGAGATGCTCGCGGGCCAGCGCGCCCGGATGGACGCCGCGCTCGGCAAGGTCGGGGAGACGGCCCAGGAGCGCTCGGCGCGCCACCGCGTCGAGGACATCCTCACCCCGGACCGCCCCGCCCAGCGGGACGACCTCGTCGGCCTGGTCGACCTCCTCGCCGACCGGCTCGCCGAGACCCCGGAGGACCGGGCCGCCCGACTTGAGACCCAGCGCGAGCTGGCCAAGCAGCGCGCCCGCGCTGAGGATGACCGCGCCCGCGCCGCGGCCGGGGAGACCCCCGCCCAACGCGACCTGCGCCACCGTCAGCAGCAACTCGCCGACCGCCGCGAGGCCAAGCTGCGGACCCGCCGCCAGCACCGTCAGGCCGCCCGCACCAAGGCCGGATCCTCCGACCGCGCCCGCCGCTTCCGCCGCTGGTGCGTCCTCACCGCGATCAGCGCGACCTGCGGCTACGCGACCGGCCTCGTGCAACTGGCCGCGCCGGGCGGGCCGTTCGTCGGCCTGCTGCTGGCCGGTGCCGGCTGGGCGCTCGACCTGCACCTGCGTGACCGGGGCCGTCTGCGCGTGAGCGAGGTCCGCCGCCCTGGACCCCTCCTGATCCTGATCGCCGCACGCGTCCCGGTCGCCTCCGGCCTCGCCGTCGCCGCCGGCCTCGACCCCCTCTTCGCTGCCCTCCCCCTCTACTGACCCGCCAAGGAGACACACCATGAGCAGCCTCATCGCGCTGGGCGCCGGCGGCGCCGCCACGGTCACCTCCGCGTACCTCCTCGTCGGCATCCGCGGCAACAACAAGATCACCGTGGCCCCCGACCACGTCCCCTACTGGTCGTTCGGCATCGGCATGTTGAGCGCCAACGCCGGCACCGCGTTCCAGCAGCTGAGCGGCATCGGCAACCAGCTTGGCGCCACCTTCCAGGGCAATGCCGCATTGGGGGAATGGCAGACCGGCGCGACCGCCGCTCTGCTGACCATCGCGGTTTTCGGGTTCAAGCCGCGGCCGCTGAAGGACGTGGTCTGCGGGGCCGTCGCGCCGTCCCTGTTCGCCGCCGCCGGTGGATTCTGGGCCCTGCCCGCGAGCATCTTCAGCGGCCTGATCAGCGCATTCATCGGCTGACCGCCATGGAGAAGATCTTCCCCACCGAGAAGCTGATCCCCACCCTCCTGTGGCCGTTCACCGGCCTGGCCACCGGCACGCCCGTCCTCGTCCGCAAGCTGACGGCCCCCCAGCGCGAGCGCCGCGCCGAGGCCGCCGCGCTCAAGGCCAAGCAGGACGAGCTCGCGCAGCAGATCGCCCAGGCCGCCGAGGCCGCGTTCGCCAAGAAGTTGGCGGAGGCCGACCCGGCCAAGCGCGCCTCGATGCTCCAGGCCCAGGAAGCCGGGCAGGTCACGGCCCGCCAGCTGGAACTGGAGCAGGCCAAAACCGCCCGCAAGGCCGCGCGGAGCCGGGCGGGCGACGCCGCCGGTGCAGCGGCCCTGATGCTGATCGTCGGCGGCCCCCTGATCTGGTCCCTCGTCGGCCCCTGGATCCAGCCCGGCATCGGCCTCCTGATCGGAGGGTGGTGGATCGCCGCCCTGATCCACGCCCCCACCCCCGACAAGACCACCCCGGCCGAGGCCGACCAGGAGGACCCGGACCAGCCGGTGCCTGCCACCGAAGCCACCGAGGAGGAACCCGCCGAGGAGGACCGCCAGGAGACCTCCGAGGCGGCCACCCCGACCCCCGCCGAGACCCACTCCCTGACCGCTTCCCTGACCACCGCTGGGAACTCCGTTCTGCTCACCCGGCTGGCCGCCGATCTGGCCGCCTTCCACCCCGGTTGGGAGCCCTCCACCAAGGCCGTCCGGGTCCTCCTCTCCGAGGCCGGCATCCCGGTCCGCGGAGGGGTCCGCACCCCGGACGGCAACGGGCCCGGCGTTCACCACCAGGACGTGCCCGCGCTCCGCTCCCCCTCCGCGTCCGTTCCTCTCCCCGGCGTTGTTGCCAACGTTGGCGCAGGTCAGAGTGCCAACGCCAACGCCAACAACACCGAAGAGTGGTCCACCCGGGAGGGGTTCGTCATGCGCGCCGACCCCGAGAACCCCGCCCGAACGATCATCGTCAGCCGCGCCAACGCCGCATGATCCACACAGCACGAAGCCCCACACCGGCCGCCTGTTCTTGGCAGAGAGTCGGCCGGTGCGGGGCCGTGCATCCCCTTCACAGAGATGGGACCAGCATGCCCCAGTTCGACCACTCCACGCTCGTCATCCTCGACGACACCGCCGACCGGGAGAACGCCAGCGACGGCCACTCCCGCTACGGCGCCTACATCTCCCACCACGCCGACCAGTTCCACGAGGACGGCGAGCCGCTCCGCCCGGTCGACTTCGCCGCCGCCGCCTGGCGAACCGCCACCAGCCCCGTCATGGCCCCGGGCTACGCGGTCGTGCGCCCCGACCTCGACCGGGTCGAGGTGTACGTCGACCAGGACGGCACCGCCCAGCTCTGCGCCAAGGTCGGCCTGCGGCACAACGCGCTCGCCCACCGCCCCACCGGCCGCGCGCTGGACTGGGAGCGCGCCCCGTGGTCCCGCCCCAATGAGGCATGGCCCGTGCTGGTCAGCCCGGAGCGCGTCGACCGCCCCGCCGTCCTGGTGACTGGCACCGTGCTCCTCCCGGTCCCGGAGAGCATCCTCGTCACCCCCACCGCGGCCCGGCCCGGCCGCACGCTGACCGACGAGGCCAAGGCCGTCGTCGCGGCCCTCGCCGAGCACACCAACCGGAACCTCGCCCCGCTCGTTGCCGACCTGCTCGGCGGCGTCCGGTGAGCGGCCCGGTCATCAGCTCGTTGAACAGCGAGTACGCGCCGAACGTGATCCCGTTCCGGCCCGAGCCCTCCGAGGTCAAGGCCGCCGAGCAGGCCGTCATCGGCGCCGCCCTGCTCGACCCCGCCCAGATCCCCGCGCTCGCCGCCCAGCTCGGTGACCCGAGCGCGTTCTACCACCCCGTGCACGAGACGATCTGGCGCGCCATCGTCCGCATGGCCGATGGTGAACGGCCGGTCGACCCGGTGCTGCTGGCCGGCGTGCTGCGGGTCCAGGGGGATCTGGTCCGCGTCGGCGGGCCCAGCTACCTGCACACCTGCATCGAGGCGACCCCCACCGCCGCGAACGGCGACTACTACGCCGAGATCGTGCGCGTGGCCGCCGAGCGGCGCCGCATCAACACCGCCACCAGTCGCCTCGCCCACATGGCCGGCGACGACCAGGCCGACCTCGACGCCGTCCGCACGGCCGCGCTCGCCGCGCTCGCAGACCTCGCCTCCGGCGAGACCTGGCTCGACCCCGTCCCGCTCGGCTCGCACGGCGCCCTGCCCACGTTCCCCGTCAAGGCTCTGCCCGGGTGGGTGGGCGCGTACGTGGAGGCGGTGGCGGAGTTCACCCAGACCCCGGCCGACATGGCCGCCACCATGTCCCTGGCCGTGCTGTCCACCGCCGCCGGCGGCCGGGTGAACGTGGAGATCCGGCCCGGCTGGCGCGAGCAGTCGAACCTCTACTTGGTGTGCGCGATGCCGCCCGCCAGCCGCAAGTCCGACGTGTTCGCGTTCATGACCGGCCCGGTCTACCGGGTCGAGGACGAGCTGCGGGCCGAGGCCCGGCCCCGGATCATCGAGGCCGAGACCGCCAAGGAGACCGCGCTGGCCGAGGTCGAGGCGCTCATGGCCAAGGCCCGCAAGAACCCCGACCTCGACCGCGCCCACCTGGTGGCCGAGATCTCCGGTGCCCGGATGCTGGCCGACGAGATCGTCGTCCCGCCGAGCCCGCGGCTGACCCTGTCCGGGGACATCACCCCCGAGACCGTCACCCACCAGCTCGGCGTCCACCGCTGCCTGGCCGCGCTCTCCCCCGAGGGTGACCTGTTCGACAGCATCGTCGGCCGCTACAGCAGCAAGCCCAACCTCGGGGTCTTCCTCCAGGCGCACAAGGGCGAGCGGCTCCAGGCCGACCGGATCACCCGCGAGCAGCCCACCGTCGACAAGCCCGCGCTCACCATCGGGGTCACCCCGCAGCCCGCCGTCCTCCAAGAGCTCGGCGCCGCTCCCGGTGCCCGGGACCGTGGCCTGCTCGCCCGTTTCCTGTACTCGCTCCCGCCCTCCAACCTCGGCTACCGCAAGATCCGCACCACGCCCATCCCGGAGCCGGTCGCCACCGCCTACGACGTCCGCCTGTCAGCGCTGCTTCGCGCCCTCACCGCGTTGGAGGAGCCCTTCACCGTGAAGATGACGGAGGCCGCCGACCTCGCCGTCGAGAAGCTCCAGGAGAAGTTCGAGGTCCAGCTCCGCCCGGACGAGCCGCTCGCCCACATCAAGGACTGGGCGGGCAAGCTCATCGGCCACATCGCCCGCATCGCGGTGCTCCTCCACCTCGCCGACCACGTCGGCGGCGACTGGCGCGTGCCCGTCGAGGCCGCCACCGTCGACCGCGCCGCCGAGATCGCCGAGTACTACACCGCCCACACCCTCGCCGTCTTCGACCTCATCGCCGCCGATCCGGCCACCGAGGACGCCCACGCCCTCCTCCAGTGGCTCCAGCGGCCGAAGAAGGACGGCACCCACCGCACCCACATCAAGGCCCACGACGCCGTCGCCAGCAGCCGCCGGTTCAAGAAGGTCGCCGACGTCGAACCCGCCCTGCAGCTGCTCGAACAGCACGGCTGGCTCCGCACCGACCAGCCCCCGGCGAGCGGCCAGCGTGGCCGGCCCCAGGCCGTCACCTACCGCGTCCACCCGGCCGCGAGCAGTCCCACGGATACGGAAACGATCACGTGACCGTCAGGGGTGTCAGGGCAAAGCCCTGACCAGCCCAAACGCTGCCGGACAGCCTGTCAGGGAACGTCAGGGCTGTCAGGGATAACCGAGATCCCCTGACAGCCCTGACAACCCCTGACGCTCTGGCAGGCGCCATATCGGCAGGTCAGTGAGTTCCCCTGACTTCCCTGACGCTCTCCGCCCTCCGCGTCCGCCGGCGAGAGGGCCCGCAAGGCTTCGCGACCTTCACCCACACCCCAGCAGGAGACTTCGCCATGCCCAAGCGCGAACTGCTCAAGCTCCCCGTCGTGCTCGCCGAACTCGGCATGTCCCGTGCCGCCTTCTACCGGATGCGAGCCCGGGGCAAGGCGCCGCGCCTCATCAAGCTCCCCAACGGTCAGGTCCGGGTCGACCGGACCGACCTGGACGCGTGGCTCGCCGCCTGCGAGGTGGCCGCCTGATGGCGACCTCGTACAAGGTCAAGTTCTGGGACCACCGGCACCGCCCGGACCGGCGGGCGCCCTGGATGGTCCGCTGGACCGTCGCCGGGAGGGAGTTCTCCGAGTCCTTCCTGACCAAGACCGCGGCCGACGGCCGGAAGTCCGAGCTGATCTCCGCCCTACGCGACGGGCAGCCGTTCGACGTCGACCGCGGCCTGCCGCTCTCCGAGCTCCGCAAGGAGAAGCAGATCACCTGGTACGAGCTGGGCCGCCGGTACGTCGCGGCCCGCTGGGAGGGGGCTCCGGCCAAGACCCGCACGACGTGGGCCGACGCCCTCGCCACGGTCACGTTCGAGCTGGTGAAGACGAAGGCCGGCATGCCGGACAAGCGGATCGTCCGCCGGGCGCTCTACAGCTGGGCGTTCAACGTGAACGCGTGGGAGGAGGAGCCGCCGGCGGACTGGGCCAAGGCCCTTGCCTGGGTGCAGAAGCAGTCGGTGCTGGTCTCCGCCTTCGAGGAGCCGCCGATGGTGCGCCGCCTGCTGAACGCCCTCGCGGTGAAGCTCGACGGCAAGAAGGCCGCGCCGTCGGTCATCCTGCGCAAGCGCCGCATCCTCGGCCACCTCTTCGGCTACGCCGTGGAGGAGGGCTACCTGACCGCCAACCCCCTGCCGACCGTCCAGTGGCAGCCGCCGGAGGCCGAGGAGGAGGTCGACCCGGGTCTGGTGGTCAACGAGGACCAGGCCGCCGCGCTCATCGAGGCGGTGGGACGCCAGGGGAAGCGCGGGGCCCACCTCCGGGCCTTCTTCGCCTGCCTCTACTTCGGCTGGCTGCGGCCGGCCGAGGCCGTGTTCCTCACGCTCACGCGCTGCCACCTGCCCGCCGAGGGCTGGGGCTACCTGGTGCTGGACGAGACCAGGCCGCGGGTCGGGTCGTCGTGGACGGACGACGGGACGTCACACGACAAGCGCGGGCTCAAGCACCGGGCCGAGAAGGCGACCCGCCGCGTGCCGATCCCGCCCGAGCTGGTGGCGATCCTGCGGGAGCACGTCGCCGCCTTCGGCGCCGCGCCCGACGGGCGGCTGTTCCGGACGTCCCGGGGCGGGATGGTGCAGGAGAGCGGGTACGGGGTCGTCTGGCAGCGGGCCCGGGCCGAGGTGCTGTCGCCGGCCGACTGCGCGACGAAGCTCGGCAAGCGGCCGTACGACCTGCGGCATGCCGGGATCTCGCTCGGGCTGAACTCCGGGGTCGACCCGACGGAGGTCGCCCGGCGGGCGGGGCACAGCGTGGCCGTCCTGCTGCGGGTCTACGCGAAGTGCCTGCACGGCACCGTCGAGTACGCGAACGAGCTGATCTCGAAGCGGCTCAACCGGAACCTTCCGGCGCTGCCGGCTCCGGATCCTGGTCCGTAGCTGGTCCGTATGCGCTGGTCAGGGCTGGGATTCGGGTGGCGCAAAGTGAGACAAGCCACCCAAACAGGGCACCGTCCGCCCCCAGTAGCAAATAAACGAAAAAGCGGTCCCTTACCTACGTTTCCGCAGGTCAGGGACCGCTTCTCTATCCTGTGGCTGGTGCAGGGTTCGAACCTGCGTAGCTTGCGCGACAGATTTACAGTCTGCTCCCTTTGGCCGCTCGGGCAACCAGCCAGGATTTCGTCCCCCGGGGCATCCGCCCCGTTCGACTTGGTAAACCATACCTGATGCCAGGGGGTGCTTCGCCACTCGTTGGATCACGCGACGATCAAGAAGCCGCGGGCGGCCGTTACGGGCGGGGCCGGTGTGGCACTGGATAGGCTGGGGCTGCGGGCGCCCCGGAGGGGCGGGCCGTGCCAGTGAAGCCAGAGCATCAAGGAGACCAACACCCATGGCCGACTCCAGTTTCGACATCGTCTCGAAGGTCGAGTGGCAGGAGGTCGACAACGCGATCAACCAGACCTCCCGCGAGATCGCGACGCGCTTCGACTTCAAGGGCGTGGGCGGCGAGATCAGCCGCTCCAACGAGAAGATCGAGATGAAGGCGAACGGCGAGGAGCGCGTGCGCGCCATCCTCGACGTCCTGCAGACCAAGTTCATCAAGCGCGGCCTGTCGCTGAAGGCTCTGGACGCCGGCGAGCCGCAGCTGTCCGGCAAGGAGTACAAGATCTTCGCCGACGTCAAGGAGGGCATCACCACGGAGGACGCGAAGAAGGTCGCGAAGATCATCCGTGACGAGGGCCCGAAGGGCGTCAAGGCGCAGGTCCAGGGCGACGAGCTGCGCGTCAGCTCGAAGAGCCGCGACGACCTCCAGGCCGTGCAGGCCCTGCTCAAGGGCAAGGACCTGGACTTCGCGCTCCAGTTCGTGAACTACCGCTAGTACGGGCCCGGCCTGCGGGGACGCGGGCTCCGAGCGGCCGCGGGACGTAACCGGGGGCGCGGCACCGAGAGCTTCTTCGGTGCCGCGCCCCCGTTGTGCGCGCCCCGGTCGTGCAGGCCCGTTGTGCACAACCGCGTTCGCCGCGCCTCCGGCCGGACGCGCGGCGGCGGCGGGACTGGCGCAGGATCCGGGCGCGGGGGCGGGTTCGCGGCGGGGTCACGGCGGGTGCGCGGCGGGGTCAGTCGGCGGATTGGGCCCAGCCGCCGGTGGTGCGGTGCCGGCCCAGGCCGACCGAGTCGAACTCGTCCGTCCGGCCCTCCTCGGTGTGGGCGCCGATCCGTCGCAGGGCGCGGGAGATCGGCGTGCCCTCGGCCGGGGCGGGCTCGAACTCGCCGATGGTGAGCGGGCCGAGGGCGACCGTGCCGTCCGCCCAGACGGCGGCGTTCTGGGTTCCGCCGCCGCCGAAGTAGCGCGCCTCGACGCGGGCGATCGGGCCGGCCTTCGACCAGGCGGCCAGCCGGAGTTCGAAGCCGTCCGAGTGCCGGCCGGCCCCTGCCCCGCTACCGGGCCTGCACACGAGGCCGTCCCCCTGGAGCGCGGCGAGGACGGCGGAGGTGACCGGGATCAGGGCCAGCCCCTGCGCCAACGGCACCACCCGGGCCGCCGGAACCTCCGCCGCCGCCACCGTCAGCAGCTCCAATGTTCCTATCAGCGCCTGGAGTTCGTAGGACATGCCGGACATGGTGTCCCACCGCACCGACAGCCGGCCCGGAATTTATGATTCCGTGCCCGGTCGGAGACCGTAGAGAAGGGTGAAGACGGTCACGTCCAGCGCATCCTCGGCCGTACTGGGCCCTTCTTCGTTCAGTTCGTCGAAGATTTCCGCCAGTTGCGATCGCAGCCGGTCCAGCCGGTCCGGGCCGAGCCGCAGCGTGAAGTCCGCGAACAGTCCGGACGGCGAGCCCGAACCGCCCTGCGGCCGGCCGAAGTCCAGCCGGCCTTCGGCGATCCTGGCGCGGAAGTCGGCCCGCACCCGGTCCATCGCGGCCACGACGGCGTCGTACGCCTCGGAGCGGCCCGGGGAGTCGGCGGTGAACATCTCCGGGGCCAGCCGGATCGCACCCTGGGCGACCCCGTAGCGGCTCTCCACGATGCCGGAGACCAGTCGGGTGCCGGCCACCAGGATCAGCCCGGCCTTCTCCAGCTGCTTGATGTGCCGGTAGAGCTTGGTCTGCGGCTCGCCCAGCGCGGCGGCGAGCTCCTTGGCCGTCAGCGGACGGCCCTCGGAGGCCTGCAGGGCGCCGAGGATGGCCAGGCGCAACGGGTCCGCCAGGGCCTTGAGCACCGCGACGTCGGACACCTGGCGTTCCTTGACCCAGGTGACGGGCTGCTGCTCGCCGCCGACGGCGGCCTCCGGTGCGTGCTCGACCACGGGGCCACCCTTCCAGATCGGCCGCTCCGTTCGCAATCACGCCCCAGTGAGCGCTCACCACCGAGCCATCAATCACCCTTGCGCGATCAATGACGCCTGCGACATCATTCATGGAGGCGTGAATGGTTGCGGCAATCGCGAACGATGGGGGCGGGCGGCATGGCGGACCGAGCGACGACGACAGCGGCGACAACGGAGGTGGAGCGCCCCGGACCGGCAGGCGCGACGCCGCCGCCCGTACCACTGCGGCGTAACCTGCGGTTCCAGGCCCTCTGGGCCGGCCAGGCCTCCGCGACCCTCGGCATGGTGATCGGCGACACCGCCTTCCCCCTGCTGGTCCTCGCGCTCACCGGCTCCTCCACCACCGCCGGGGCCTTCGGTGCCGTACAGATGGCCGCCACCCTGCTGCTGGGCGTCCACGGCGGCGTGGTGGCCGACCGGGCGAACCGCCGCCGGGTGCTGATCGCCGCCGACACCGCCCGGCTGCTGGCCCTCGCCAGCGTCCCCGCGGCCCTGGCGTTCGGCCCGCCGAACCTGGCGCACCTGCTGCTGGTCGCCGCCGTGATCGGCGCGACCATTGCCTACGGCGGCCCGGTCAGGCTGCTCGCACTGCGCTCGGTGGTCCCACCGGAGCAGCTGTCCCAGGCCCTGGCCCAGGACGAGGCCCGGATGAGCGGCGCCTCGCTGGCCGGACCGCCGCTGGCCGGGTTCCTGTTCGGGCTCGGCCACGCCGTCCCCTTCCTCGGGGCCGCACTGGCCTCCCTGCTCGCGGTGACCGCCGCCGTCGCGGTGCGCTTCCCCAGCCCGCACGAAGCCGGGGCGCCCGGCGAGCGCGCCGGGGACAGCGCCCTGGCCGGCTTCCGCGTCCTCGCCTCCTCACCACTGCTGCGCACCGCCCTGGCCGTCCTGCTGGTGATCAATCTGGCCGGGGCCTCGCTGCTGCTGCCCGTCATGGTGCTGCTGCGCGAGCACGGCACCGGCAGCACCGGGATCGGCCTGGCCCTGGCCGGCGAGGCGGTCGGGGCGCTGGCCGGCACCGTCCTGGTCGCCCGGCTGCACCGGCTGGCCGGCCCCGGCGTGCTGCTGCTCGTGGTGGCCTGGAGCGCCGTACCCGTCCCGCTGGCGCCGCTGCTGCCCGGTGGGGCGCCGACCGTCTTCGCCGCGCTGTTCGTGTTCGGTGCGGGCGTGCCGACCCTGCGGGTGGTACTCGACCTGCTGGTCTTCCGTCAGGTGCCGGACGCGCTGCGCGGCCGGGTGATCGCGGCGACCATGACGCTGCTCACCGCCGGCATGCCCGCCGGGAGCTTCGTCACCGGCCTGCTGCTGGACCGCTCCTCCCCCGCCACCGTGCTGATCGGGCTCAGCGCCCTGCTCGCCGCCGCCCTGCTGGCCGCGACCGCGGGCCGTACGCTGCGGCGCGCCACCTGGCCCGTCACCGACTCCGCCGAGTCCGCCGACTGCGCCGAGCCAGCCGAGTCCGCCGAGTCCGCCGAGTCCGCCGACCGGCAGGGCTGACGGTCCGGGCCGATCACCGGTCACCCGCACGGCCGCCCGCCACATGCGGCGGGCCCGGCAACCGGGTGAACTGGCCGGGTACGGCCCGCCCCTGGGGCTTCCCGGGGCGGGCGGCGGCCCCGGGCCCGAGCAGCGCGCGGCCCGCAGCGGCGCCGTACCGGAGGAGGACCGGATGCGTTCCACGGGCACGCCCCGTCCGGCCGAGGCCACCCCGCCGGGACGGCCGTCGGACGTCGGACGTCGGACGCCCTGGCCGGCACCGCCTCGGTGGCCGGCCTGTGGCCCGCCCACGCCTCGCCCCCGTGCGCCGAAGGGCCCGCCGGGGCCGCGCCGGCCCCTCGGGAGGTGGCCGCCCCGCCCCTGGATCACCGCCCCGATCATCCTCCGGCACACTCCGGTTCGCCGCCCGGGCCGCCGTCCGGATCGCCGTCCGGATCGCGCCGACTCCTCCCCGAGGGCTTCGCCAACTCGACGAGGAAGTGATGGAGTTGACGCGATGGAGTCCCAGCAGAGCCCGCCCGGCCCCCGAGGAGGAACCGCCGTGACCCACCCCTTCACCGTCGAGGACCACGCCGCCCGGATGGCCCGCGCCACCGCCGAGGCGACCGCCGCCGGCCTGGCCGGCCTGGTCGTCGCCCCCGGCCCCGACCTGGCCTACCTGTGCGGCTACTCACCCACCGCGATCACCGAGCGACTGACCACCCTCGTTCTCACCGCCGGACGCGAACCCGCCCTGGTCGTCCCCAAGTTGGAGCGCCCGGACGCCGAGAAGGCGGTCGGCGCCCCGGCCGTCCGGCTGCTCGACTGGTCCGACGGCGAGGACCCCCTCGCCACCGCCGGCCCGCTGCTCGACCCGACCGGACGGTACGGCGTCTCCGACAACACCTGGGCGCTGCACCTGCTCGGCTTCCAGGCCGCGCTGCCCGGTGTCTCCTTCACCTCGCTCACCGACAGCCTGCCGATGCTGCGCGCCGTCAAGGACACCGAGGAGCTGAACCGCCTGGCCGCGGCCGGCGGCGCGGCGGACGCCGCCTACCGGGGCATCCTGGAGGTCGAATTCGCCGGCCGCCGGGAGACCGACGTGGCCGCCGACCTCGGCGCGCTGCTCATCCAGTACGGGCACAGCCAGGTCGACTTCACCGTGGTCGGCTCCGGGCCGAACGGCGCCAACCCGCACCACGAGGCCGGTGACCGGGTCATCCGTACGGGTGACACCGTGGTGCTGGACTTCGGCGGCCTCAGGGACGGCTACGGTTCCGACACCACCCGGACGGTGCACGTCGGAGCGGATGTCCCGGAGGAGGTGCGCACGGTGCACGAGCTGGTCCGACTGGCCCAGCAGACCGCCTTCGAGGCGGTCCGCCCCGGGGTAGCCTGCCAGGAGATCGACCGGATCGCCCGTCGGGTGATCACTGAGGGCGGGTACGGCGAGTACTTCATCCACCGCACCGGCCACGGCATCGGCACCACCACCCACGAACCTCCGTACCTGGTCGAGGGCGAGGAACGGCCGCTGGTGCCGGGCATGTGCTTCTCGATCGAGCCGGGGATCTACCTGCCCGGCCGGTTCGGGGTGCGGATCGAGGACATCGTGACCGTGACTCCGACCGGCGGCCGCCGCTTCAACAACACCCCGCACGAGCTGGGCATCGTGGCCTGACCCGTGCCCGACCGGGTGTCGCACCACCTTCGAACCACCGTCGGAACCGTCCTCGAACCACCAGTCGAACCGTCCTCGAACCATCTGTCGAACCACCAGTCGAACCGGGTGCCGACCGGATCGGACGTTCTTACGATCCGGTCATATTTCACCCAGAGTCCTCCAAGTTTGGGTTGCTAGTTTCGGTGCGCATGACCAAGAGCCTCCACCCGGCCCCGCACGACGTGCGGGCCGGGCAGCCACGCCCGGTGCCTCCGCCCCGCCCACGCGTGACGGGCTGGTCGAGACTCCGCCGGCTGGCCTGGCCGCTCTACCTGACGTGCTTCCTCTGGTTCCTGAGCACCGAGGGCATCCCCGCGGCCAACGACGTGCTGTTCCTCTGGCTCATCGCCGCCCTGCTGACCGCCGCCGTGCACAGCGGGCACGGCCCCCGCGGCTTCCTGCTGGTCCTGCGCGACTGGATCCCGGTGATGGCCGTGGTGTGGACGTACTCCCTGCTGCGCGGCTACGGCGCGCACACGCCGTGGGCCCCGCACTGGCTGCCGCAGCTGCGCTTCGACGAGGTGCTCGGCCTGGGCGAGACCTGGACCGTTCGACTCCAGCACGCGCTCTACACCCCCGGCTCACCGCACTGGTACGACTACGCCGCAGTGGCCGTCTACCTCTCGCACTTCTTCGTCGTCTTCCTGCTGCTCGCGGTGCTCTGGCGGCGCGCGCACCACCGTTTCCGGCAGTTGCTCGCCGCCTACCTGACGCTCACCTTCGCGGGCTTCGCCACCTACCTCCTCTACCCGGCCGACCCGCCGTGGCTGGTCTCCCAGGAGGGCAACCTGCCGCACCTGGCCCGGGTGGTCTGGGAAGTGATCTCGGTGAGCGGGCTGCCGCAGGCCGACTCCCTGCTGGAGAACGGCAGTCAGTTCGCCAACGACGTCGCCGCGATGCCCTCGCTGCACTCCGCCTACCCGGCGATGCTGCTGTTCTTCTTCTGGCCCACCGCAGGTCGCCGGCTGCGGGCGGTGCTGGTCGCCTACCCGCTCGCGATGACCTTCACCCTGGTCTACGGCGCGGAGCACTTCATCATCGACGTCTTCGTCGGCTGGGCCTACGCGGCCGCGGTGGTGTTCGGCCTGCGTCGGCTGCGCAACCGCCGGGCGGCCGTGGCGACTTCGGAGCCCGCCCAGGGCACGCTGCCGACTTCGTCCCCGACCCCGACCCCGGCAGGGCCCACCGCAGGGCCCACCGCGGAGCCCACGGCCGAGGACTCCGCGAAGGGCACCGGGACGGGTCCGGCCAAGGGTACGAACAAGGATGCGGACAAGGGCCCGGACAAGGACCCGGCCACGTACGCGGCAAGGGGCACGGCAGACTTGGCCGGGTGAATCCGAGCGCACCGATGAAGCCCACCGCCGAGCAGTTGCTGGCCGCCAAGGACACCACCATCGCGGACGTCTCCGGACCCGGGCTGCGGGTGCTGTTCTGCGGCATCAACCCGGGTCTGTGGTCCGGCGCCACCGGCCACCACTTCGCCCGCCCGGGCAACCGCTTCTGGCCGGCCCTGCACCGCTCCGGCTTCACCGAGCGCCAGTACCGCCCGGACGAGCAGCGGGAGTTGCTCGCGCTCGGCCTGGGCATCACCAACGTCGCCCCGCGCACCACCGCCAAGGCGGACGAGCTGACCGCCGAGGAGCTGCGCGAGGGCGGCGCCGCGCTGCGCGAACGGGTGCTGCGGCTGCGCCCGCGCGTCCTGGCCGTGCTCGGCATCGGCGCCTACCGGACGGCCTTCGGGCAGCGCCGGGCAACACTCGGGCGGCAACCGGAGGGCATCGGCGACACCGAGGTGTGGGTGCTGCCGAACCCCAGCGGGCTCAACGCCCACTACACCCTGGACGGGCTGGCCGAGGAGTTCCGCGGGCTCCGGGAGGCCGTCGAGGACCGCGCCGTCGAGGACCGCGCCTCCGAAAGCCGCGCCGCCGGGGACTGACCGCACGCACCCCCGCAGCGCTCGGCCGGGCGGCACTCAGCCGGGCAGGACGGCCAGGTCGAGCGCGGCCAGCCGGGCCGGGGCCGCCACCACCTCGTAGCCGGCCACCCGGCCGTCCGCGACCGCCACCCGCAGCACCAGCCGCAACCGCCCGTCCGGGGCGATCAGGATGCCGGGCGCCCCGTCCACCAGGGCCACCACGCCGTAGCGGGCCCGGCGGCCGAAGACCGTGGTCTCCCGGGCGACAGCCTGCGCGCCCCGGGCCACCGGGGCGCGGCCGGGCCCCAGCGCCGCCGGATCGGCCCGGCGCACCACGTCCGGGGCCAGGACGGCCAGCAGGTCGGCCAGGTCCCCGCCCCGGGCGGCGGCCAGGAAGGCCTCCACCACCCGCCGGTGCCCGGCCAGCGGCTCCGGGGGCAGCGCCGCCGTCCCGCGGACCCGCTGCCGCGCCCGGCTGGCCAGCTTCTTGGCGGCCGCCGGGGTCCGGCCGACGATCGGCCCGATCCGGTCGAAGGGCACCGCGAAGCCGTCGTGCAGCACGAAGGCGACCCGCTCGGCCGGGCCCAGCCGGTCCAGCACCACCAGCAGCGCCCGGCCCACCGACTCGACCAGCAGCGCCTCCCGTTCCGGCTCCGGGCCCCCGCCGGAGCCGTCCGGCAGCGGCTCGTCGGTCGGTTCCTCGCGGCGCGCGGCACGGGCCCGCAGCAGGTCCAGGCAGATCCGGGAGACCACGGTGGTCAGCCAGCCGGGCAGGTTGTCGATCTCCGCCGGATCGGTGCGGACCAGCCGCAGCCAGGCCTCCTGCACGGCGTCCTCGGCCTCGCCGGTCGAGCCGAGCATCCGCTGGGCGATCGCCCGCAGCCGCCCGCGCTCGGCCTCGAAGCGCTCGGCCTCCGCCTCGGCCCGCCGTCCCGGCGCCGCCGCCCTCGCAGCGGCTCCCGAAACCGCCCCCGAAACCGCTCCCCCGCTCCGCGCCCGCCCGTCCACCGCTCCCGGCATCGCGTTCCGGTCCATCGGTCACCTTTCCTCGGCGCGGCTCGTCACCGCTATGACGATCCGTCCCCCTCCGAGGTGACCGGGAGACCACCATGACCTCCAGCACGCTGCTCCACCTGGACTCCGGCATCAGCCCCTCCGGCTCGGTCAGCCACGCGCTGACCGCCCGCTTCGCCGACGCCTGGCGCGCCCGCCACGGTGCCGCCACCCGGTACCGGCACCGCGACCTCGCCGCCGACCCGGTGCCCCCGGTGCGCGCCGCCTACGACGCCCTCGGGCGCCGCACCGAGCGCAAGGGAACACTCCCGCTGGACGACATCGGCCGCCTCGCCGAGGGGCCGGACGAGGCACGCGAGTGGGCGCTCAGCCGCCCGCTGATCGAGGAGCTGCGGGCCGCCGACACCCTGCTGATCGGCAGCCCGATGTACAACTACAGCGTCTCGGCCGGCCTCAAGTCGTGGATCGACCGGGTCACCTTCCCCGGTGTCCACCACGACCCGGAGACCGGTGAGCCGCTCCTGCGCGACACCCGCGTGGTGCTGGTCGCGGTCCGCGGCGGCGGCTACGGGCCGGGCACGCCACGGGCCCACTGCGACTTCCAGGTCCCGTACCTGCGGGCGTACTTCGACCGGATCGGGGTCGCGCCGGAGCACCTGCACGTGATCACCGCCGAGCTCACCAGGGCCGCGGACGTCCCGGCGCTGAACGCCCTCCGGCCGCTCGCCGCCGAGTCGCTGGCCGCGGCCGAGGCCGCCGTCGACGAGCTGGCCGCCACGCTCGGGACGGCGCCGGCTACAGCGGCGTGACGGCCTTGAGCACCACCAGCAGGGCCACCGCGGCGTTGAGCGCGCACAGCGCCGACGCCGCCGTACCGATCGCCGCGACCATCGCCGCCAGACCCGCCGGGGTCTTGGCCGGCGGCCAGTTGCGGGAGGTCGGCACCGGTCCGAGCAGCGCGGCGACCCGGCGCGGCACCGGGCCGGCCGCCGAGGCCGGGGCGGCGAAGGCCGCGAAGCCCGGGGCCGGGGCGGCGTGCGAGACCAGGGCCGCCCGGGCCACCGCCCGCGCGGTGATCCGGCGGTCCCCCACGGCCTGCGCCGAGTCCTCGTCCGCCCACCGCTCCGCGCTGTACGCCACCGCGTCCTGCAGCGGCCGCAGGAACGGGTTGACGCAGGCGGCGAGCTGGGTGGTCAGCAGGTACCGGTGGTGCCGGTGGCGCAGGTGCGCCCGCTCGTGGGCGAGCAGCGCCTCGCGCTCGTCGGCGGCCAGGCCGGCCAGCATCCCGGTGGAGACCACCACCCGGCCGGGCGAGCCGGGCAGCGCGTAGGCGTACGGGCTCCGGTCCGGCAGCACCGCGAGGTCGCCGGCCGGCCCCGGCCCGGCGGGCAGCCCGCTCAGCGCCCGGCGGGCCCGGGTCCGCACCCGCAGGTGCCGCACGACCGTCCGGACGCAGGCGAAGCCCACCAGGGCCAGCAGCCACATCGCGGCCGTGCCGACCGTCTCGTGGTACGGCAGCGCGGCCCGCACCTCCGGGTCGGACCAGCTGTCCGGCAGCGGGTTGCCGGGGATCTGCGCGGTGCCCACCACGCCGATCAGTCCGAGGCAGAGCGCGCTGCACACCGCCATCACCGCGCTGATCACGGTCATCAGCCGGGCCGCGCCGCGCGGATGCAGGTGCTGTTCGGTCAGGCGCGCGATCGGGACCGCGGTGAGCGGCAGGACGAGCGGGAGGAAGACGAAGACGCCCACGGGTCAGCTCTCACGGTCGGGCGCTGCCGGATCGGCGGACGCGGCGTCCAGCAGCGCCCGCAGCAGTTCCTCGTCGTGCGGCAGCAGCGCACTGACGAAACTGGCCAGGACGGCGTCCCGGTCCGCCTCCCCGTCGAGCATCCGGCGCATCCGCAACGCGGCCAGCCCGGCGGCGTCCGAGGAGGCCTGCCACAGGTAGGAACGGCCGGAGCGGGTCCTGGTCACGGCGTTCTTGGCGTGCAGCCGGGACAGGATGGTCATCACCGTGGTGTACGCCAGGTCGCCCTCCAGGCGTTCCTGGACCCACCCCGCGGCGGCCGGGCCGGGCGCCCGCTGGAGCACCGCGAGCACCTGCGCCTCCAGCTCGCCCTGGCCGCGTCGTCGGGCCGGCGCGTCCCCGGCCGCCGGGACGTGCCTCTCGTCTGCCATGACGGCCCACTCCCTCCGGATGCCGCGCCCGGACCGACGGGCGCGGGTTCATCCTAACGAGCAGGGGGTCGCGCCGAACCGGCCGGAGCGGGAGTTCACGGGCGTACGGGGCCGCCCCGCGGCGCCGGCGGGTCAGGTCCGGGCCCGCTGGGTCACCGCGATGCAGACCAGCACCACCACCGCGGTGACCGGGGCCGCGGCCGGCAGCCGCTCGTCGAGCAGCAGCACCGACCAGACCAGCGTCAGCAGCGGCTGCGCGAGCTGGAGCTGACTGGCCCTCGGCACCCCGATCGCGGCCATCCCCCGGTACCAGAGCACGAACCCGCCGAGCTGCGAGACCGCCGCCGTGTACGCCAGCCCGACCAACGCCCGCGCCCCGAGCCGCACCGGCTCGGCGCCCAGCCCGAGCGCCGCGGTCAGCAGCGTCGCGGGCAGCGCGGCCACCACCGCCCAGGCGATCACCTGGGCGCCCGGCAGCTCCCGGGAGAGCCGCCCGCCCTCGGCGTACCCGGCGGCGCAGAGCAGCACCGCCGCGAACAGGTAGAGGTCGGCGGCGGTCGGTCGGCCGTGGCTGCGCACCAGGGTGAAGGCGAGGACGGCGGCGGCCCCGGCGAGCGCCGCCGCCCAGAACGCCCCGGACGGCCGGCGGCCGGTGCGCAGCGCCGCGACCGCCGCCGTGGCCAGCGGAAGCACGCCGATGACCACCGCCGAGTGGGCGGTCGAGGAGGTGCGCAGGGCCAGCGTGGTCAGCAGCGGGAAGCCGAGGACGCAGCCGCCGGCGACCACCAGCAGTCCGGGCCAGTGCCGCCGCTGCGGCAGCGGGGCGCGGACGGCCGCCAGGTGGAGCACGGCCAGCAGGCCGGCCAGGGCGCCGCGCAGGCCGGTCGCGGACCACGGCCCGAAGCCGGTCAGGGACCACGCGGTGGCGGGGAAGCTGAGCGAGAAGGAGACCACGGCGAGGGCCGCGAGGGCGGTGCCGGAAGCCGGGGCCTGGCGAGGTGCTACCGCCGAGGGGTGGGTAGCGCTATCTTGTGCCGTCATGAACGAGCGTAGCAGTGTGACCGAACTCGCCGACATCCTGCGGCGGGAGGTCGAGCGCTACCCGGAGGGACGGAAGCTCCCCGCCAGCCGGGCGCTGGTGGAGCACCACCAGGTCAGCCCGGTGACGGTCTCCCGGGCCATCGCGGTGCTGGTGGCCGAGGGGCTGGTGGTCTCCCGGCCCGGCGCCGGGGTGTTCCGGGCGGCGGCCTTCGCCGCGGCCCCGGCCGTCCCCGCCGCACCGTCCGGCCGTACCGGCGACCTCTCCTGGCAGGAGATCGCGCTCAGCGCCGACTCCGGCCCGCGCGACCTGCTCGCCGCCCCGGTGTTCGCCACCCTCCGGGTGCCCCCGCCCGACGTCATCGACCTCAACAGCGGCTACCCGCACGCCTCGCTGCTGCCCGAACGGCTGCTCGCCGCCGTCCTCGCCCGGGCCGGCCGGCGACCGGGCGCCTGGGACCGCCCGCCCACCGACGGCCTCACCGAGCTGCGCGGCTGGTTCGCCCGGGACATCGGCGGCCACGGCGGGCCGATCGGCGCCGGGGACGTCCTGATCACCTCCGGCGGGCAGAGCGGGCTGACCGTCGCCATGCGGGCGCTCGCCGCGCCCGGCTCGCCGGTACTGGTGGAGTCGCCGACCTACGCGGGCATCCTGGCGGTCGTCCGGGCGGCCGGGCTGCGGCCCGTCCCGGTCCCGGTCGACGCCGACGGCGTGCGCACCGACCTGCTGGCGGACGCCTTCGCGGCCACCCGGGCCCGGGTCCTCGTCTGCCAGCCGCTGTTCCAGAACCCCACCGGCGCGGTGCTGTCGCCCGAACGGCGGGAGGCGGTGCTGCGGATCGCCCGGGCCGCCGGCGCCTTCGTGGTCGAGGACGACTTCGCCCGGCTGCTGGTCCACGCGGACGCCCCCGCGCTGCCGCGCCCGCTCGCCGCCGACGACCGGGACGGGGTCGTGGTGCACCTGCGCTCGCTGACCAAGGCGGCCTCCCCCAACCTGCGGGTCGGCGCCCTGACCGCGCGCGGCCCGGCGCTGGCCCGGCTGCGGGCCACCCAGGTGGTGGACAGCTTCTTCGTTCCGAGGCCGCTCCAGGAAGCCACCCTGGAACTGGTCGCCGACCCCGCCTGGGCCCGCCACCTGCGCACCCTCGGCGCCGAGCTGCGCGACCGCCGCACCGCCGCCGTCGCCGCCCTGCACCGCGAGCTGCCCGGCGTCCTCGGCACCCACCGCCCCGGCGGCTACCACCTGTGGCTGCGCTTCCCGGACGGCCTCGACGACACCACCCTCGCCGCGGCCGCGCTGCGCGCGGGCGTCCAGGTCTCCCCCGGCCGCCCCTACCACCCCGCCGAACCCCCGGCCCCCCACCTGCGCCTCAGCTACGCCGCGGCCGAGAGCCCCGCCCAGGTCGCCGAGGGCGTCCACCGCCTGCGGCGCGCGTACGAGGAGGCGGCTGGCTGACGCCCCGGGACGCTGGTGCGCTACCGGCCGTAGCCCGCCATCCGCTCCAGGCGGGCGATGCGCTCGGCCATCGGCGGGTGGGTGGAGAAGAGCTTGGCGCCGGCCTCGCCGGGACGGAAGGGGCTGGCGATCATCATGTGGCTCGCGGTCTGGAGCTGCGGCTCGGGCGGGAGCGGCAGCCGGCGGGTGCCGGCGTCGAGCTTCCGCAGGGCGCTCGCGAGGGCGAGCGGGTCGCCGGTGATCCGGGCGCCGTCGGCGTCGGCCTGGTACTCGCGGGAGCGGCTGACCGCCAGCTGGATCAGCCCGGCCGCGAGCGGGCCGAGGATCATGATGGCGAGCATCCCGAACAGCCCCGGGCCGTCGTCGTCCTCACTGCGCCCGAAGGGGATCAGCCAGGCGAAGTTCACCAGGAACATCACCACGGAGGCGAGCGCCCCGGCCACCGAGGAGATCAGGATGTCCCGGTTGTAGACGTGGCTCAGCTCGTGCCCGAGCACGCCGCGGAGCTCGCGTTCGTCCAGGATCCGCAGGATGCCCTCGGTGCAGCAGACCGCCGCGTTGCGTGGGTTGCGGCCGGTGGCGAAGGCGTTCGGGGCCTCGGTCGGGGAGATGTAGAGGCGGGGCATCGGCTGGCGGGCCGAGGTGGAGAGCTCGCGGACGATCCGGTACAGACCGGGTGCCTCGAACTCGCTGACCGGCCGGGCCCGCATGGCCCGCAGCGCGAGCTTGTCGCTGTTCCAGTAGGCGTAGGCGTTGGTCCCGAGGGCGACCAGCAGGGCGATCACGAAGCCGGTGCGGCCGAAGAGACTGCCGATCACCAGGATCAGCGCCGAGAGGCCGCCGAGCAGGACGGCGGTCCTCAGTCCGTTGTGCCGGCTGTGCACGTCAGGCCCTCCAGTGGTGCGGTGGGGAAGCCCTTTCTGCCTCGTCCCTCGTGACCGGTCAACGGGCGGGGCCGACGGCCTTGTTCCCTTGTGACCCGACACGGTGACCGACGCGACACCACCGCACCGCGCCCCGGACGACGGCCGGGCACGGCCGCGACACCGCCGGACCGCACCCCCGGCACGGCCCGGCAGCGCTCAGAACAGCGAGCCGCCCGCCACTTGGAGGACCAGCTGCGGCGCCACCGAGAGGACCACGGCGGCCGAGGCGGTGAGCCCCAGCGTCGCGGTGAGGCTCACCGGCAGCCGGTGCCCGGCGGCGGTCTCCCCGAGGGGCGCGTCCTGCGCCGGGGCGAACAGCCGGGCCGTCCAGAGCAGGTAGTAGTACAGGGCGACGACCACGTTGACGGCCATCACCACGGCCAGCCAGCCCAGCCCGGCGTCGACCGCCGCGCGGAACACCACGACCTTGCCGAACAGGCCGATCACGCCCGGCGGCAGCCCGGCCAGGCAGAGCAGGAAGAACGCGAGCGCCAGCGCCGTCCAGCGGTTGCGGGCGAACAGGCCGCGGAAGTCGTCCACGCTGGTCCCGGCCCGGTGGCCGACGGCGGCGACCACCCCGAAGGCGCCGAGGTTCACCACGCCGTAGATCAGCGCGTACGCGGCGGTGGCGCCGAGCGGGTCGACGCCGGTGGGCGCGTAGCCGGCCGCGGCGAGCGGCACCAGCAGGTACCCGGCCTGGCCGACCGAGGACCAGGCGAGCAGCCGCACCGCGCTGTACCGGGTGTCGAAGCGCTGCCGCAGCGCGCCGACGTTTCCGGCGGTCATGGTCACGGCGGCCAGCACGGCGAGCACCAGGCCCCAGGTGTGGGCGTACGGGCGGAAGGCGATGGTGGTGGCGAGCGCGAGCCCGGACAGGCCGGCCGCCTTGCCGACCACCGAGAGGTAGCCGGCCACCGGCAGCGGCGCGCCGGTGTAGGTGTCGGGCACCCAGAAGTGGAACGGGACGGCGGCGACCTTGAAGGCGAAGCCGACCAGGGTCAGCACCGCGCCCGCCTCGGCCAGCGGCCTGAGCTGTCCGGGCGCGTGCTCCAGGCCCTGGGCGACGGCGCCGAGGTGCAGGCTGCCGCTCGCCGCGTAGACGAAGCCGACACCGAGCAGCATCACGGCGGTCGCGGTCACCGAGGAGACGAAGAACTTGAACGCGGCCTCGGCGCCCCGGCCGTCCCGGCGGAGCGCGACCAGGGCGAAGGCGGGCAGCGAGGCGACCTCCAGGGCGATCACCATGGTGGCGAGGTCCCGGGAGGCGGGCAGCAGGACGGCGCCGGTGGCGCTGGAGAGCAGCAGGAACCAGTACTCGCCGCGCGGCAGCTTCTCGGTCTCCACGGTGTGCGCCGACAGCAGCGCCGCGATCAGCGCGCCGCCGAGGGCGAGCAGCTGGAACACCAGGGCGAAGTGGTCGGCGACGTAGGAGCAGCCGCCGTTGTCAGACCCCCCTGCTACGTTCTGCGCACAGAAGGTCGCTCGGGGTGAACCACCGGTGAGGGGAAGGAGCGCGATGAGGGCGAGGGCGAGTCCGGCCGCGGTGAGGCGTCCGAGCCACTTCTTGTGCCGCTCGGGCAGGAAGAGGTCGGTCAGCAGCACGGCGAGGGCGGCCACGGCGGCGATCAGCGGGGGCGCGATCGCCACCCAGTCCACGGACTGGATCAGGCTGCCCGGGTTGGCTACGGCGAGGGAGGTCACAGTGTGCTGCCCCGTGGAGTGAGGTCCGAGTGCGGCGGTCTGGGCTGCGAGCACGGTCAGCCACCCCCGAGGAGGTGCTTGACGGCGGGGTCGGAGAGGCCGAGCAGCAGCGCGGGCCAGAGGCCGACGAGCAGGGTGAGCGCGGCCAGCGGCGTCCAGCTGACGGCCTCGTACGGGCGCAGGTCGGCGAGCTCGGCCACCGCTGCGGGCTGCTCCGGGTCCCCCATGCAGACGCGCTTGACCACGATCAGGAGGTACGCGGCGGTGAGGAGGGTGCCGAGGCCGGCCAGGACCATGTAGGTGACGAACGCGGGGCGCGACAGGCCTGCGGCCGGGTCGAACGCGCCGAACATGGCGAGCAGCTCGCCCCAGAAGCCGGCCAGGCCGGGCAGGCCGAGGCTGGCGACGGCGGCGAAGGCGAGCAGCACGCCGAGTCGCGGGGCCCGGCCGTACAGGGCGGCGCCGGTGGCGCCGGAGAGGGTGTCGAGGTCGGCCGTGCCGTAGCGGTCCTTGAGCGCGCCGACGACGAAGAACAGCAGACCGGTGATCAGACCGTGGGCGATGTTGGCGAACAGCGCGCCGTTGACGCCCGCCGGGGTGAGGGAGGCGATGCCGAGCAGCACGAAGCCCATGTGGCCGACGGAGGAGTACGCGATCAGGCGCTTGAGGTCGCCCTTGGATCCGGAACCAGAGGGCGCGGAGCGCTTCGAGAGAAGGGCGGTGGTGGGCGACGGGAGGGCCAGCGCCAGGCAGGCCAGGGAGCCGTAGACGATGCCGACGGCCGCGAAGGCGCCCAGGTAGGGGGCCAGGGTGGCGGCGCCGTCCGGCACGACCGGGAGGAGGACGCGGACCAGACCGTAGGTGCCCATCTTCAGCAGCACGCCGGCGAGCAGCACCGAGCCCACCGTCGGGGCGGCGGTGTGCGCGTCGGGGAGCCAGCTGTGCAGCGGCCAGGCGGGGGCCTTGACCGCGAGCCCGACCAGGATCGCCAGCGCGGCGATCACCTGGGTGGTGTGGCTCAGGCCGCTGCCGTGCGCGGCGGCCAGGGCCTGCATGTCGAAGGTGCCGGCCTTGCTGCCGATCAGCAGGAAGCCGAGCAGCATCACGGCCGAGCCGAGCAGCGTGTAGAGGATGAACCGGTTGGCGGCCGGCACCTTCGCGCCGCTCCCCCAGCGGGCGATCAGGAAGTACATCGGGATCAGCACGATCTCGAAGGCCAGGAAGAAGAGCAGGAGGTCCAGCACCGCGAAGGTGGCGAGCATGCCGACTTCGAGCAGGAGGAACAGCCCGACGAAGGCCTGCGCCGACGGGACGTCCTCCCCCTCCGGCAGCCGCTTCTCCGAGTACAGCGCGCAGAGGAAGGTGAGCAGCGCGGTCAGCACGATCAGCGGCAGCGAGATCCCGTCCACCCCGAGGTGGAGGCGCACGTGCAGGGCCGGGATCCAGGACACGTCGGTGGTGGCCTGCATCCGGGCGGGCTCGTCGTGGTCGAAGCCGGCCGCGAGGGCGACGCCGAGCAGGAGCACCGCGCCGGTGACGACGGTGTTCAGCCGCAGCGCCCGCCGGCCGGCCACGGCCCGGTCCGGTCCGAACACCGGCGCCAGGGTGAGCGCGGCGCCGAGCAGCGGCAGCACCAGGAGGGCGATGAGGACTGCGTTCATCGGGGGCTCCCAGCAGCGGTCGAGGGGACGGAGGTGGAGGACGTCGGCACCGGCTACACCGCCACCAGGACGGCCAGCAGGACGACGGCGGCCAGCAGGGCGCTGAGGTAGGTCTGCGCGTTCCCGGTCTGCGCGAGCCGGACGGCCCTGCCGAGCAGGTTGGCACCGATGCCGCTGCCCTGCACGTAGCCCTCGACGACCTCGCGGTCGAGGAAGCGGACCAGCTTGGCGGCGGCGACCACCGGGCGGACGAACAGCGCCCGGTAGAGCCGGTCGACGCCGAAGCCGTGCCGGGCCGGACCGAACAGCGGGCCGAGCAGGGTGCGCCCGGGATCGGCGACGATCACCTCGGTGGCCGGGGCTCCGCCCTGTTCGGGCACCCGGCCGGCCACGGCCGGGGCCGGGCGGCCGGTGCCCAGTCGGGCGGTCGCCGAGCGCCAGGCGCCGTACGCGGCGAGCACGCCGACCACGGCGAGCCCGGTGCCGGTGACGGCGGTGACGGCGGAGGGCCGCAGCGAGCCGCCGTCCAGGAGCGCGGGCAGCCAGTCCGAGCGCAGGCCGGCGACGCCGAAGCCCATGGTCGGCACGGCCAGCACCCACAGCGGCCAGCGCATCGCCGGCGGCTCGGCCGTGGCCGGGTCGGCCTCGTCGAGCTCGGGCGAGTACGGCGCGCCGGCCTCGTGGTCGGCCACGACGGTGCCCCGGTCGGCGGCGGGCAGCACCTGCGGTGCGGCCGCGGCGGCCCCGGCCGGGCTGTGGAACGCGACCAGGAACAGCCTCGCCGCGTAGGCGGCGGTGAGCAGCGCGGTGAGTCCGGCGGAGATCAGCACGATCCACCCGGCCGCCTGCGGCACCGCCGAGGCCGGGCCGAGCCCGTTGGTCAGCGCCTCGCCGTTGGCGGCGTGCTCGGCGGCGGTGAGCACCGCTTCCTTGCTGAAGAAGCCGGAGAACGGCGGCAGCCCGACCAGGGCGACGAGCGCGATGCCCATCGTCCAGTAGGCGTCCGGGACGCGCTTGCGCAGCCCGGGGATGCGGGACATCGCGGAGATCGAGTTGGTGTGCGCGGCGTGGATCACCACACCGGCGGCCAGGAACAGCAGCGCCTTGAACGCGCCGTGGCTGACCAGGTGGAAGACGGAGGCCTCGCGGTCCCCGCTGGCCAGCGCGCCGGCCATGTAGCCGAGCTGGCCGACGGTGGAGTAGGCGAGCACCCGCTTGAGGTCGTCCTGGGCGAGCGCGCAGAGCGCCGAGCCGATCATCGTCACGGCGGCCATCACCGCGAGCACGACCAGCGCCGCGCCCGACAGCAGGAAGACCGGCAGCAGCCGGGCGACCAGGTAGATGCCGGCCGCGACCATGGTGGCGGCGTGGATCAGCGCGGAGACCGGGGTCGGGCCGGCCATCGCGTCCGGGAGCCAGGTGTGCAGCGGGAACTGCGCGCTCTTTCCGGCCACGCCGGCGAGCAGCAGCAGGGCGGTCAGCGTCGGGTGCCCGAGCCTGCCCTCCGTCGCGGCCGCCAGCACGTCCGTGACGCGGAAGCTGCCGGCGTCCGCGCCGAGCAGGAAGATCCCGAACAGGAACGGCACGTCACCGAGCTTGGTGACCAGGAAGGCCTTCAGCGAGGCCGAGCGGGCGTCCGCGGTCTCCCAGTGGTGGCCGATCAGGAAGTACGAGCACAGGCCCATGACCTCCCAGCCGACCAGCAGCACGATCAGGTCGCCCGAGTAGACCACCAGGAACATCGCCGCGGTGAACAGCGAGACCAGCGCCGCGTACGAGGGGTAGCGCGGGTCCTCCTTGAGGTACGCGGTCGAGTAGACCTGGACGCACGTGGCGACCAGGCCGACCAGCACCGAGATCAGCGAGCTGAAGCCGTCCAGGTGGAGGGCGAGGGCGATGTCGGGGCCGCCGGTCGGGGTGAGCCGGGTGGCGGCGTCCAGGGTCTGGCCGGTGCCGAGCTGGAGGGCGACCACCAGGGCGAGCACCGCCGAGACGGCGACCGGGACGATGGCCAGCGGCCGGGCCAGCCCGGGCGCCTTCTTCCCGACGGCCAGGGTCGCGGCGGCGCCGAGCGCGGGCAGCGCCGGGACGAGTACGGGCAGGGCGAGGTTCATGCGGCGGCCTGGCCCTTCAGTGCCTCGGCTCCGGCCGGCGCCTCGGCGTCGACCGGCGTCTCCTCGACGGCGAGCGCCTCGGCCGGGTCGCCGAGCGCGGTGACACGGTCGATGTCCGCGGTGCCCCGGGCCCGGAACAGCAGCAGGACGATGGCGAGCCCCAGCCCGATCTCGGCGGCGGCGACGGTGATGGTGAACAGGGTGAGCGCCTGCCCGGCGTGCAGCGAGTCCCGCAGCCAGGCGTCGAAGGCGACCAGGTTGAGGTTGACGGCGTTGAGCATCAGCTCGACGGACATCAGCACCAGGACGGAGTTGCGCCGGGCGAGCACGCCGTACACGCCGACGCTGAACAGCAGTGCGGCGAGGACGACGGGGTAGGCGAGGTGCATCAGCCCTCCTGCTCAGAGGTCGACTGTCCGGAGGCCGCATCGGAGGCCGCCCCGGAGGCCGACTGCCCGGAGGCCGGCGCGGGAGCCGGAGCCGGCTTCGGCGCGGTCGCGGCGACCGTCCCGTTGGACCCGACCGGCCGCCCGGCGCGCAGCTTGCCCGCCCGGGGCGCCGGCACCCGCCGCTTGGAGCCGCGCGACAGCACGATCGCACCGACCAGCGCCGCCAGCAGCAGCACGGACAGCGCCTCGAAGGGCAGCACCCAGTGCCGGAACAGGCTGGCCCCGGTGACGGCGGCCGATCCGCCGCCCTGCCCGAGGTCGATCCAGGAGGTCCGGAAGGCGTCGACGACCAGCGTGACCAGCGTCCCGGCCGAGGCCAGCGCCACGACCAGGGCCACCCAGCGGTTCTTGGAGTCGGCGTCCGGCGAGCGCCCGATCGGCGCCTTGGTGAGCATCAGCCCGAACAGCACCAGGACGACCACCGAACCGAGGTAGATCAGCACCTGCACCCAGGCGATGAACTCGGCCGTGAGCAGCAGGAACTCCACCGCCAGCCCGCCGAGCGCGGCCACCAGCCAGAGCGCGGCGTGCACCAGCTGCCTGGTGGTCACCGAGACCACGGCCGAGCCGAGCACGGCGATGCCGACCAGCAGGAAGACGATCTCCTGGCCGGTCGGGGACAGGAACGAACGGGCGGCCGGCTCCAGGGAGCCGGTCGCCGCGAGAAGCGTGGTGGCACCGATCACGCGTCGTCTCCCTTCTCGTCGGTAGCCGGTTCCGCGGCAGCCGCGGCAGCCGCGGCCAGCTTGTCCGCCGCCTTGCGCGCGGTGGCGATCTCCTTGGGCTCCTCGGCCGCCGGGTCCAGCGCCGGCGGCGCGGGGACGGTCCACATCCACTCGCGGAGCTTCTCCCGCTCGTGGGTCAGCTCGTGGATGTCGGTCTCCGCGTACTCGAACTCCGGCGACCAGAACAGCGCGTCGAAGGGACAGACCTCGATGCAGATCCCGCAGTACATGCAGAGCGAGAAGTCGATCGCGAACCGGTCCAGCACGTTGCGGGTGCGGGCCCGGGCGTTCGGCTCGGCGGCCGGCAGCGTCTCCTTGTGGGAGTCGATGTAGATGCACCAGTCCGGGCACTCGCGCGCGCAGAGCATGCACACCGTGCAGTTCTCCTCCAGCAGCGCGATGACGCCGCGCGAACGCGGCGGCAGCACCGGCTGCACGTCGGGGTACTGCGCGGTGACGCTCTTCCGGGTCATCGTCCGCAGCGTCACGGCCAGGCCCTTGGCGAGGCCGGCTCCCGGAAAACTCATGAGATCGCCACCTTGATGATGCCGGTGAGGGCCAGCTGGACCAGCGCGAGCGGGATCAGGCCCGTCCACGCGAAGCGCATCAGCTGGTCCTCGCGCAGCCGCGGGTAGGTGACCCGCAGCCAGATGACCACGAAGGCCAGCGCGAAGGTCTTGAGGATCATCCAGAGCCAGCCGAGCTGGTCCGGCATCGGCCCGTGCCAGCCGCCCAGGAAGAGCACCGCGGTCAGCGCGGAGACCACCAGGATGCCCGCGTACTCGGACAGCAGGAACAGGGCGAACCGCAGACCGGTGTACTCGGTGTACGCGCCGAAGATGATCTCCGAGTCGGCGACCGGCATGTCGAACGGCGGACGCTGGAGCTCGGCCAGACCGGCCGTGAAGAAGACGAACGCGCCGATGATCTGCCAGGGCAGCCAGTACCACTGCCAGGCGTCCACGATCCCGGGCAGCGACAGCGTGCCGGCGGCCATCGCCACCGAGGCCGCCGCCAGCACCATCGGCAGCTCGTACGACATCAGCTGCGCGGCCGTGCGCAGGGCGCCGAGCAGCGAGAACTTGTTCGCCGAGGCCCAGCCGGCCATCAGCTTGCCGATCACGCCGACGCCCATCACGGCCAGCACGAAGAACAGGCCGGCGTCGACCGCCTGGCCGACGAAGCCGTCCGGACCGACCGGGATCGCCAGCAGGACGAAGAGGTACGGCAGCAGTGACACGGCGGGCGCCAGCTGGAAGATCCGGCGGTCCGCCCCGGCCGGGACGATGTCCTCCTTCTGCGCGAACTTCACGCCGTCCGCGACGAGCTGCGCCCAGCCGTGGAAGCCACCCGCGTACATCGGACCGAGCCGGCCCTGCATGTGCGCCATGACCTTGTGCTCGGTCTGGCCGATGACCAGCGGGAGGACCAGGAAGACGACGAGGGTGGCGACGCAGCGCAGCACCGTGTCGAACAGGTTCACGTGCCGTCTCCGTCCTGGTCGGCCGCTCCGGCCGAGGTCTCGTCCTGCTGCGCGCCCGGTTCGCCCTGCTCCTCGCCCGGCTTCCCGCCCGACGGCTTCTCGTCATGGGCGGGCACCGGGTTGTGCCAGGGCGCGTCGGAGGACCGGGGCGCGTCGGAGGGCCTGGGCCGTACCGGAGCCGCGGGCTCCGCGGCCGGCTCGGACGCCGGCTCGGCGGCCGTCTGACTGGCCGACCCCGCGGAGACCGACCTGGTCCGCCGCGGCCGGTCCGCCCGCACCGGAGCAGCACCCTCGGCACCGGCGGCGGGAGCGGCGGGAGCAGCAGGAGTGCCCGGGGTCGCGGAAGCCTCGGCGGCCGTCTGACTGGCCGACCCCGCGGAGACCGACCTGGTCCGCCGCGGCCGGTCCGCCCGCACCGGAGCACCACCCTCGGCACCAGCCCCGGCAGCGGAACCGGCACCAGCCCCGGCAGCGGCTCCGGCGGCAGCGGCACCGGCCGCCCGGGGCGTCCGCGCCGCCGCACCCGCCGCCCGCGCACCGCGCGCGGGCCGCTCGGCGACCGGCGGAAGGGTGCCCTTGAGCGGCCCCCACTCGTTCGGGTCCGGCACACCGGCCGGCTGCATCTTGCGCCGGGCCGGCCCGCCACCGTGATCGGACTCGCCCGGCTCCTTGGCGCCCGGCCAGTCCTTGGCGACCCGCGCCGCGAGCACGAACTCCTTGCGCAGCGGGTTCCCCTCGAAGCCGTCCGGCAGCAGCAGGGTGGCGAGGTAGGGGTGCCCGGGGAAGTCGATGCCGAACATCTCGTGGGTCTCGCGCTCGTGCCAGGCGGCACCCGCGTACACCGGGACGGCGGTCGGCAGCGCCGCCTTGTCGCGCGGCACCCGGGTGCGCAGCGCGAGGTGCCGCACGCCCGGCGCCTCGACGGCGGCCAGGTGGGCGACCACGGAGAAGCCCTCGGCGAGCTCGTCGACGGCGCTCAGCCAGTCGAAGAAGCCCAGGCCCAGGACGTCCCGGGCGTTGGTGAGCGCCTCGATCCAGTTCTCGGCCGGAACGTCGACGGTGATCAGCCCGTACGCCTCGGCGCCGGTCGCCCACTCCCCGACCGACGCCGCGCACTGCTCGGCGGAAGTCACGAGACCCCTCCCTCGTCGGAACCGCTCGAAGGCCCGGTCACCAGCGGACGGCGCAGTGCCGACGCGGGCGCCGCGTAGCGCTCCGGCAGGGACTCGGCGGCGATCTTCTCCTGGAGCTTGAGGATGCCCTGGAGCAGCGCCTCCGGCCGCGGCGGGCAGCCTGGTACGTAGACGTCCACCGGGATGATCTGGTCCACGCCCTTGGTGACCGAGTAGGAGTCCCAGTAGGGCCCGCCGGAGTTGGAGCAGGCGCCGAAGGAGATGACGTACTTCGGCTCGGGCATCTGCTCGTAGAGGCGCTTGACGGCGGGCGCCATCTTGTCGGTCACCGTCCCGGAGACGATCATCAGATCAGCCTGACGGGGTCCGGGCGCGAACGGGATGACACCCATCCGGATGAAGTCGTGCTTGGCCATGGACGCGGCGATGAACTCGATCGCGCAACAGGCCAGCCCGAAGTTGAAGCACCAGAGGCTGTAGCGGCGGCCCCAGTTGAGCACCACCTTGACCGGATCCGGCGCGAGCCGGGCCAGCGGTCCGATGCCGCGGCGCTCGACGGCGCCCGGACGGGCGGGGTCCGGCAGGCCGAGCGGAACGGGACCGCCCTGGGCACCGCCGTGCGAGTGGGAGTGCGTCACGTCCATTCCAGAACGCCCTTCTTCCAGGCGTAGAGCAGTCCGACCGCGAGGAAGCCGATGAACAGGAACATCTCGATCAGCGTTCCGGCGCCGTACCCGGCGGAGGCGAAGACGGTCGCCCACGGGAACAGGTAGATCGCGTCGACCGCGAAGATCACGTACAGGAAGGCGTACACGTAGTAGCGGACCTGGGTGTGCGCCCAGTCCTCGCCCACCGGGTCCACTCCGCACTCGTACGCGAGGAGCTTCTCGGGCGAGTACACCACGGGTCGCAGCAGCCGGTTGGCGGTGAACGCCACGACGACGAAGAGCACCCCGACGACGGCCAGCAGGCCGATCGCGGCGTACGCGTCGAAGTAGCCGCTGCCGACCGCCGGGTCGGCCGCGACGGCAGCCGCGTGCTTCCCCTCCATGCCTTCGCCTCCACCTCGGCCGTGAATCCGCCCTCAGGACAGTTCTACGACGTTTGCTCTCGCAGGCCCAACCATGGCCAAAGCGTGAGTCTAAGGGGACCGCTCCGCTCCGCCCGAACCCTGCCCGGTCCGCAAGACGGCCGGTGGACACCCCGGTGGAACTCCGGCGGAACTCCGACCGACCTTCCGCGGAACTCCGGCGGACCTCCGACGGCCGGGGCCGTGGTGGGGTTAACCCCCGGCCGGGAAGATGTATCACCCCCATGGCACCCACCGCCCGCCGTTCGGGAAGCTTGGTCCAGCCGCACGACGAAGAGGGACGGTAGATCCGGATGAAGCCGCTGCACCGCGCCGTGGGCGCCATCAGGGAGCAGGACGCTCGGATGGAGCGCCCGCCGCTGTACGGCCCGAAGATGTGGCACCAGGTCGGCCGACTGCTGCTCAACCTGCCGCTCGGCATCTTCGGCTTCCTGGTGGCCGTGACCACGCTCTCGGTCGGCCTGGGGCTGTCGATCACCGTACTCGGCCTGCCGCTGCTGGCCGGCGGCCTGGCCGTCTCGCGCTCCCTGGGCGCGTGGGGCCGGCAGCGGGCGCGGTCGGCGTACGACTCCGCGATCGACGAGCCGGAGCCGGTGAAGCCGCGCCGCCCGGGGGTGGTCGGCTACACCATCGCCCAGCTCACCGACCTGCTGAACTGGCGCTCGGCGCTCTACAACGTGCTGATGCTGCCCTGGGGCGTGCTCAGCTTCGCGCTGACCCTGGTCTCGGTGATCGCGCTCTGGCCGGTGCTGCCCTGGGTGGTCCGCGCCCTGGCCTCGGTCGACCGCATCCTGATCGAGTCGCTGCTCTTCCCGGGCGCCCTGGCCGAGCGGGTGCGCGAGCTGGAGGACGACCGCGGCACCGTGGTCGACACCGCCGCCGCCGACCTGCGCCGGATCGAGCGCGACCTGCACGACGGGGCCCAGGCCCGGCTGGTCGCGCTGGCGATGGACCTCGGCATGGCCAAGGAGCGACTGCGCGAGGTGGAGAGCGAGGACGACATGGCGGCCGCCACCAGGATGGTCGACAACGCCCACGGCGAGGTGAAGCTGGCCCTCCAGGAGCTGCGCGACCTGGCCCGCGGCATCCACCCGGCGGTGCTCACCGACCGCGGCCTGGACGCCGCGCTGTCCTCGGTCGCCGCCCGCTGCACCGTCCCGGGCGGGGTCCGGGTGAGCGTCGACCTGACCGGCTCGGACGGGGAGCCCGAGCGTCCGGACTCGGCGGTCGAGGGCATCGCCTACTTCACCGTCAGCGAACTGCTGACCAACGTCTCCAAGCACGCCGGCGCCCGCTCCGCCTCGGTCGAGGTCTGGCGCTCGGACGACCAGCTGATGGTGCTGGTCCAGGACGACGGCAAGGGCGGCGCGGCCCCCTACCCGGGCAGCGGCCTGGGCGGACTGGCCGAGCGGATCCGCGCGGTGGACGGGGTCTTCCTGGTGGACAGCCCCGAGGGCGGGCCGACCACCGTCACCGTCGAGCTGCCCTTCCGCACCCGCGCCGCCCGCCGCTGACCGCCCCCTCCCCGGCACGGCAGGGCGCCGGGACCTCGTCGAGGCGGAGACGGGGTCCCGGCGCCGATCCGGTACGGCACCCGGCCCGCCGAACCCTTGCGCGGCGTGCGGCCCGGCGTCCCCGTACCGGGGCTCAGGGCGAGGTCTGGGCGGGCGCCAGTTCGCCGAGGGTGACGTCGGCGGTCATGGTCTCGCCGTGGCGGGTGTAGGTGACGGTGACCTTGGTGCCCGGGTTGAGCGAGGCGAGCGCGGTGGTGAGCGCGTTCAGCGAGTCCACCCGGGTGTCGCCGATCTTGGTGATGACGTCCCCGACCTTGAGCCCCGCCGTGTCCGCCGGCCCGCCCGGCGTGATCGCCACGATGACCGCGCCGGACGGCTGGAACTGCTGGTCGAAGTTGGTCCGGACGGTGACGCCGAGTGCGGCCCGGCCGGAGTTGGTGACCTTGCCCTGCTTGATCAGCTGGTCGGCGATGTTGGTGATGGTGCTCGCCGGGATGGCGAAGCCGATGCCGGGGGCGGCCGCGCCGTTGGTCTGCGGCTCGGTCGCGGCGAGCGTGTTGAGGCCGATCACCTTGCTGTCCAGGTCCGCCAGCGCCCCGCCGCTGTTGCCCGGGTTGATCGCCGCCGAGGTCTGCACCATGTTGCCGATCGTGGCGCCCGGCGACCCGGGGCCCTGGGGCTCGGAGACGGTCCGCCCGATGGCCGAGACGATGCCCTGGGTGACGCTGCTGGAGAGCCCCAGCGGGCTGCCCATGGCGAGGGTGATCTGGCCGATCTGGACCTTGCTCGAATCGCCGAAGCTGGCCGGCTTGAGACCGCTCGGCGGGTTGTTCAGCCGGATCACCGCGAGGTCGGAGTCGGGGTAGCTGGCGACCAGACCGGCGTCCAGCGCCGTGGTGCTGTTGGCCAGGGTCACCGTGAAGGTGGTCGCGGTGCCGACCACGTGGGCGTTGGTGACGATGTCGCCCTTGTCGTCGTAGACGATCCCCGACCCGAGGCTGTCGCCGGTGGTGATCTGCACCACGGAGGGCAGCACGTTGGCGATCACCTCCTGGTAGGCGTCCTGCAGCTGGGTCCCGCCGTTCGACGGGGCGGAGGCCGCGGGGGCCTGCGGGGCGGCGGCGCCCTGCGCCGAGCCGGTGACGGCGACGGTGGACGAGGAGGACGGACCGCTGCTGCACCCGGCCAGCGTCAGCACGGCCGCCAGCGCCACCACGAGGGCCCCCGGCAGCCGCCCGCCCGGTGCCCCGGGGCCGATCGGCCGCGGCCCACCGGGCAGGGGGCGGGTGTGTTCCTTGTGACGGCGCACCTGGCTGCCTCCGATTCGTCACCGCGCCGAGCGGGCGCGGATATGGACGCACGGAAATCTTTGTCAGCTTTTCACCGTTTTGTCTGCTTTGCGGCCCCGACTCGCCCGAACGTGGCGATCGAATCCGAACGCCTAGGATCGGCACATGACTTGGTTGATCACCGGCGGTGCCGGATACATCGGCGGACACGTCGTCCGACAGCTGCTCGACGCCGGGGAGCGCGTCGCCGTCCTGGACGACCTCAGCACCGGCGACGCCTCCCGGCTGCCGGCCGGCGTCCCCCTGATCGAGGGCTCCACCCTGGACCGCGCCGCCCTGGACGCCGCGATCCGCGACCACGGCGTCGAGGGCATCCTGCACTTCGCCGCCAAGAAGCAGGTCGGCGAGTCCGTCGAGCAGCCCTTCCTGTACTACCGCGAGAACATGATCGGCCTCCAGACCGTCCTGGAGGCCGCCGCCGAGGGCGGGGTGAAGCGCTTCCTCTTCTCCTCCTCCGCCGCGGTCTACGGCATGCCGGACGTCGACCTGGTCACCGAGTCCACGCCCTGCGCCCCGATGAGCCCGTACGGCGAGACCAAGCTGGCCGGCGAGTGGCTGGTCGCCGCGGCCGGCAAGGCCCACGGCATGTCCACCGTGGCCCTGCGCTACTTCAACGTGGCCGGCGCCGCCTCGCCCGAGCTCTCCGACGCCGGGGTGTTCAACCTGATCCCGATGGTCTTCGAGCGGCTCACCGCCGGCGAGGCCCCGCGGATCTTCGGCGACGACTACCAGACCCCGGACGGCACCTGCGTCCGCGACTTCATCCACGTCTCCGACATCGCCTCGGCGCACGTGGCGGCCGCCAAGCGGATGGCCGCGGACCCGGCCGGCGCGACCTCCCTGGTGCTGAACATCGGCCGCGGCGAGGGCGTCAGCGTCAAGGAGATGCTGGAGGTGATCGGCAAGGTCACCGGCTACGACACCGCCGCCGAGGTGACCCCGCGCCGCGCCGGCGACCCGGCCCGCGTGGTGGCCTCGGCCGACCTGATCCACCGCGAGCTGGGCTGGACCGCCCGTCACGACGTGACGGAGATGGTCTCCTCCGCGTGGGACGGCTGGTGCAGCCGCCACCCCGGGGCCCGCAAGGCCTGAGTCCCGGCCCGGGGCCCCGGCCCGACGGCGCCGGTCCGGCGGTGCCCGCCCCGCGGTTCAGCGGGCGGGCACCGCCGTGCCGTAGAAGGCGTCCAGCGCGTACACGCAGCGGTCCTTGGAGCCGACGAAGACCCGGCCGCCGACCGCCACCGGCGAACCCGTGAGCTCGCCCTTGGTGCCGAGCTCCCAGCGCAGCTGACCGCTCGCCAGGTCCAGGGTGTGCAGCGAGTGGTCCCGGCTGCCCAGGTGCACCAGGCCGTCGGCCACCGCCGGGGAGCCGACGATCTCGCCGCGGGCGGTGTAGCGCCAGCGCTCCCGGCCGGTGGCCGCCTCGAAGGCGTACAGCACCTCGCCGTTGCCGACCAGCACCATGCCGTCCGAGACCACCACCGGGTCGGCTCCCTGACGGCGGCCGGTGACCCCGCGCCAGCGGTCCAGGCCGGTGGCCGCGTCCAGCGCGTGGACCGTGCCCAGGTAGTCGGCCACGTAGACCGCGTCGGCGTCCAGGGCGGGCGGGGTGAACAGCACCACCGGGGCCTCGAAGCGCCAGCGCTCGGCCCCGGTGGCCGCGTCCAGCGCGTACACCCGGGTGCCGGCCGACACGTACAGCACGCCGCCGCGCTCGACCGGGTGCGAGGGCACGTCCTCGCCGACCGGGAAGGACCAGCGCAGGCCCGCGCCGCGCGGGTCCACGCAGCGCAGCCGCCCGCCGCCGTAGTAGTAGGCGGCGCCGCCCACCAGGACCGGGCCGGACTGCGGGTTCTCGTAGTCCTGCTGGGCGTCGTCGGCACGCCACAGCTCGGCGCCGTTGGCGGCCGAGCGGAGCTGGACGCCGCCGCCCCTGATGCCGCAGCAGAGCACGCCGTCGGCGGCGGAGAGCGAGTAGACCCAGCCGTCCAGCGAGGTGCGCCAGCGCTCGGTGCCGTCCGCGGTGTCCACCGTGTACAGGTGCGGGCCGTCCGCGGCGTGCACCCGGCCGGCGTCCACCGCGAGCGCCCAGGCGACGTCCCGGGTCTTGTAGCGGCGCTCGCCGGAGGCGATGTCCAGCGCGTGCACCTCGAAGCTGGAGACGAAGAGGGTGCCGTCGGCGACCACCGGGGTGCCCCAGACGTCGTTGGACATCCGGAACCGCCAGGGGCGCCAGCGGGCGACCGGCGGGGGCGGCGGGGTCGGGGCCCGGCGGACCCAGTCGGTCGTGGCCGGGGCGGTGCTCGGGCCGGGCTGCTCGTGCTCGGCCCGCGGCCCCGGGCCTATCCGCACCGAGGCGCCGGACAGCTGGACCTCGACGGAGCCGCCGGCGGGTGCCCGGTGCCGGTTCGGGGAGGCGATCTTCGCGGTCGGGATCTCGGCGGACGGGTGCGGGCCCGGCTGCGGCAGGCTGTGCACCGGCCCGGCCGGCGGCTGGGCGTGCCGCCCGCCCGGGTTGGTGCGCGGGTCGGCCGGTCCGAGGTGCTGCGGCGGGACGTGCGAGGGCGGGGCCTGGGGGTGCGGCGGCTGGTGGTGCGGCGGCTGGTGGTGCGCGGACGGCTGCGGCGGCTGGGCCGGGCCGGCCGGCGGCCGCGACGGCGGGGCGGCCGGCCGCCGGCCCCGCTTGCGCTCGATCAGCTCCAGCGCGTTGGCCGGCAGCCAGTCCCCGGCCTCGCCGGAGGCGTCGTCCCGGGAGAAGAGGTGCGGGGCCAGCTCGGTCTGGATCTGCGCCGGGGTGGGCCTGCGCTCGGGGGCCTGCTGCATGCAGGCGCGGACCAGGTCCATCAGCTCGCGCGGCATGCCGGTCAGGTCCGGCTCCTCGCGCAGCAGCTGGAACACCGTCTCGACCGGGTTGGAGC
Organism: Kitasatospora sp. NPDC005856; assembly: GCF_040629945.1. NCBI lineage: Bacteria > Bacillati > Actinomycetota > Actinomycetes > Kitasatosporales > Streptomycetaceae > Kitasatospora > Kitasatospora sp. NPDC005856. The sequence continues at coordinate 99,696 of NZ_JBEXWT010000010.1, forward strand.
CCCGGTAGGGCGGGTGCCCGGTGGCGCAGAAGACCATCAGCGAGCCGAGCGAGAAGACGTCGCTGGCGCCCCGGACGGTACGGCTGTCCCGGGCCTGCTCGGGGGACATGTAGGCGGGGGTGCCGACCGCGACGTTGGTCATGGTGAGCCGGGTGCTGGACACCCCGGCCGCGATGCCGAAGTCGATCACCTTCGGGCCGTCCTCGACCACCAGGACGTTGGAGGGCTTGAGGTCGCGGTGGATCAGCCCGGCCGCGTGGATGGACTGGAGGGCCTCCGCGATGCCGGCGACCAGCCAGCGGGTGGCCTCCACCGGCAGCGGGCCGCAATCCTCGACCAGGTCCTCCAGCGAGGGGGCCGGGATGTAGGCGGTGGCCAGCCAGGGCACCCGGGCGTCCGCGTCCGCGTCCACCACGGCCGCCGTGTAGAAGCCGCCGACCGTCTTGGCCGCCGCGATCTCCCGGGCGAAGCGGACCCGGAACAGCTCGTCCTCGGCCAGCTCACCCCGCACGGTCTTGATGGCGACCCGCCGCCCCGACGCGGAACGCGCCAGGTACACCAGACCCATCCCACCCGCGCCGAGCCGCCCCAGCACCTCGAAGGGCCCGATCCGCCTCGGATCGTGCGCCGTCAGCTGGTCCACTCCGCTGCCACCTCCCCGTTGTCCGCACCCGCCGCGTGGTGCCGGACCCGATTCTCCAATGCCGTCCCACGCATATCCAACCTCCCCCACCCGCCGGAACCCGCCGTCCGGGCCCGTACGGCACCCCGGGCAGGCCTCTGACCAGCGAGGACGGAACGGCCGGATCCTGACGCCCGCTCCGGGGGCGGCTTGCGCGCGGAGCCCCGGACCGTTCGTCCCCGATCACGCCCGTGAGGGACCGCGCCCTTCGACCATCGTCACGCTCTGTCACCCGACCACCCCTCAGCGGACTCGCCGTCACGCTGTGAGGTCAAAAGCACACGGGGGGGCTTCAACAGGGGGTTCGAGGCCCGGTGAATATCCGTCCGAAGTGGTTCATGCCGCTATAGCAACCCCCGTGCGGAGTAATAGTCGCATCACCGAATCGCGCCAAGATCGTGCCACGGTAAGCTGACGGCATGACAGGACAAGTTCGCACCGTCGACGGTCGCGTCGCCGGGCGACGCGGACAGGAGACGCGGCAGAAGCTGCTCGATTGCCTCCGCGAGATGCTCAGCACGTCGCCCTATCGGGACGTCAAGGTCATCGACGTCGCCCGTATGGCGGGTACCTCCCCCGCGACCTTCTACCAGTACTTCCCGGATGTCGAGGGCGCCGTCCTCGAAATCGCCGAGGAAATGGCCAAGGACGCCGACCAGCTCAAAGAGCTGGTGGCCGGAAAGTCCTGGGCAGGGAAGTCCGGACCGACCACTTCGGAAGAACTGGTCGACGGATTCCTCGCCTTCTGGCGCAAGAACGACGCCATTCTCCGAGTGGTCACGCTCGGTGCCGCCGAAGGGGACAAGCGGTTCTTCAAGATCCGCATGACGGTCCTCAACGCGGTCGCCAAGCCACTCGCGGAGGCCGTCAAGGAACTCCAGGCGAAGGGCCAGGCCGACAAGTCGCTCGACCCGAACGCCGTGGCCGGGGCCCTGGTCTCGCTGCTCGCCTCGGCGGCCGAGCACCAGAAGGCCTTCACCTCCTGGGGCGTCAAGGTCAAGGACCTCAAGCCCAACCTCGCTCCCCTGGTGTACCTGGGCGTCACCGGCAAGAAGGCGCCCAAGTAGGACCGTCCACCGACCCACCATCCGCTCCGCGCGCAGCCCCGGCCTCCTGTCCGGGGAACGACGGACGGCGGCCGTGTCCTCGGGGGAGGTCCGCCGACGTACCGCACGCGCGCCAGACATGCCCGTGGGCGGGCACCCGTGACAGGGTGCCCGCCCACCGGCATGTTCGGGTCCGGACGGCCGTGCGGCGCCGTCGGACGGCCGTCGTGGCGCCCTGGGACCGTGGCGCCCTCCAGGCGGCCGTGCGGAAGCGTTCAGGGGGCCGTGAGCGGCCTTCGGGTCAGGGGCAGCGCACGACCTGGCCCGCGTAGGCCAGCCCCCCGCCGAAGCCGAAGAGCAGGACCGGGTCGCCGGGCGAGAGCTCGCCGCGCTCGACCAGCTTGGAGAAGGCCAGCGGGATGGAGGCGGCCGAGGTGTTGCCCGAGTGGACCACGTCCCGGGCCACCACCGCGTCCTCGCCGAGGCCCAGCTTGCCGGCGATCGCGTCGATGATCCGCAGGTTGGCCTGGTGCGGGACGAAGCCCTTCAGCTCGGACGGGTCGATCCCGGCCCGCTCGCAGGCCTGGCGGGCCAGCGGGGCGAGCTGGGTGGTGGCCCAGCGGAAGACCGACTGGCCCTGCTGGCTGATCACCGGGTCCCAGCCGGTGATCACCACGGCGTCACCCCGCTCCGGCTCGGAGCCCCAGACCACCGGCCCGATGCCGGGCTCGGCGCCCTCCTCCTGGGCCTCGACCACCGCGGCGCCCGCGCCGTCGCCGAAGATCACGCAGGTGGAGCGGTCGGTCCAGTCGAGCGTGTCGGACATCCGCTCGGCGCCGATCACCAGGGCGCGGCGGGCCGAGCCGGCCCGGATCGCGTGGTCGGCGGTGGCCAGGGCGTACGAGAAACCGGAGCAGACCGTGTTGATGTCGTACGCGGCGGGCGAGCGCACGCCCAGCCGGGCGGCCACGGCGGCGGCGGTGTTGGGGCTGCGCTCGATCGCGGTGCAGGTGGCGACGACGACGAGGTCGATCTCGGCCGCCGTCCGGCCACTGTTGGCGAGCGCCTTCTGCGCGGCCTCGGTGGCGAGGTCGACCAGGCTCTCGTCCTCGGCGATGTGCCGGGTGCGGATGCCCACCCGGGTGCGGATCCACTCGTCGTCGGTGTCGACGAGCACCGCCAGGTCGTCGTTGGTGAGGACCTTGGGGGGCTGGTAGTGACCGAGTGCCACAATGCGCGAACCGCTCATACTGCCATGGAACCGGGTTACCCGCTGGTCAGCATGGTATGACCGGCAACAGGATCCGCCCCCTCGATCTGTAGGAGGTGGACAAGGGGCCTTGGGGGGCCCGGGTTCCGCGTACGCCGAGGTCAGACGGCCAGTGCGGCTCAGACGGCCAGTGCGGCGGAGTCGCCCATCACGATGACCGGATGGGCGGCCGGGTCCAGGGTGCGGATCAGCTGGGCCATCTTGTCCTCCGGGATCGACACGCAGCCGTGGGTCGGGCCGTCGTGGTCCACGTGGAGCCAGATGCCGCCGCCCTTCTTGGAGCCCATCGGGCGGCGCGGGTCGAGCGGGGAGTTGCCGGCGACGCGGTTGTAGTTGATCGCGACCACGTAGTCGAAGGAGCCGGCCAGCTGGTCCCCGAAGAAGCCCGTGCCGGAGACCACGAAGCTCGGGTCCTTGTCGTACGGGAGCTTGCTGCCCGGGTCCGCCTTGCGGCCGCCCGCGTCGGTGAGGCTGAAGACGCCGATCGGGCTGCGCAGGTCGCCCTCGTTGTGGTCGGTGGTCCAGCCGCTCTTGCCGTTGTGGCCCTGCCAGGTCTCGCCGGCCAGCCAGCGGCCCTCGGGGGTGCGGGTCCAGAGGACGACGGTGTTCTTGTCGGTGTTCTTGTCCTGGCCGGAGGCGACCAGGACCTGGGTGGTCTCGGCGGGTATCTGCGCGGTGAACTTCGCGCCGAGGCCGGGGATCGCGGCGACCGAGCCGTCCGCGCGGGTCTGGCTGCGGTCGGCGGCCGGGGCCGCGGACCGCCGGTCGGAGGCGGCCTGGGCGGCCGCGGGGCCCGGGCCCGGCTGGTCGGGCTTGCTGACGCCCTCCGGGCCGGGGCCGTCGGCGGCGGTGATGCCGGGCTTGGCGCCGTCCTGGCCGACGGCGTACCAGCCGGCGGTGGCGGCGACCAGCAGGGCGGTGCCGGCCATCACGGCCTTGCCGTGACGTTTCTGCTTGGCCTTGCGCCGCCGCCCCCGCGCGGCCGCCCGGCCACCCGGTACGGGTGCGGCGGCGGGCACGGCGGCGAGCACCACGGGCTCGGGCTCGAACGCGGGCACCGGCTGGTACACCGACGCCGGCTCGTACCCGCTCTCCGGCCCGTCCGGGTAGGCCTGGAACGACTGGCCGTACGACTCGGAGGACCCGTCAGGAACCTGCTGGTACGGCTGGTACACACCGTGGCCGTACTCCTGTGCGGCCGGCTGCCGGTACTCCTCGTACCCGGTGTACGACTGCTCGTACGACTGCTGCGGCACCCCGTACGCCGGCTCCTGCATCGGCTCGTACGACGGGTACTCGGTGGCGCGATGAGAACCGGACATGCTGTCGATCCTGCCAAACGCCGTACCCGTTGGTAAACCCGGGTCAGGTGCGGAGGCCGTGAAGACAACCGCCGCCCGGGCCGAAGGGCGGCCCGGGCGGCGGGGGGACTCGCGGGATCCGCACGGATCCGGACGCGGCGGAACGGGTTCGAACGGGCTCGAACGGGTCAGAGGCGCATCGCCTGCGGGGACTCACGGCGCATCGGGTCCGGGCCGTCGTACTCGCGGATGACCTCGTAGCGGGTGTTGCGCTCCACCGGGCGGAAGCCGGCGTCGCGGATCAGCCCGAGCAGGTCGTCGCGGCCGAGCTTGTTCGGGGTGCCGAAGTTGTCCGCGTCGTGGGTGATCTTGTACTCGACCACCGAGCCGTCCATGTCGTCCGCGCCGTGGCTGAGCGCCAGCTGGGCGGTGGTGACGCCGTGCATCACCCAGAAGACCTTGACGTGCGGGACGTTGTCGAAGAGCAGCCGGGAGACCGCGAAGGTCTTCAGCGCCTCGGCGCCGGTGGCCATCTCGGTGCGGGCCATCAGCTTGTTGCGCACGACGCCGTCCTTGGAGTCGTGGAAGTCGTGCTGGTAGCGCAGCGGGATGAAGACCTGGAAGCCGCCGGTCTCGTCCTGGAGCTCGCGCAGCCGCAGCACGTGGTCCACCCGGTGACGGGGCTCCTCGATGTGGCCGTACAGCATGGTGGCCGGCGTCTTGAGGCCCTTGGCGTGCGCGAGGCGGTGGATCCGCGACCAGTCCTCCCAGTGGGTGTCGTGGTCGACGATGTGCTGGCGGACCTCCCAGTCGAAGATCTCCGCGCCGCCGCCGGTCAGCGACTCCAGGCCGGCGTCGATCAGCTCGTCCAGGATCTCGTCGGCGGGCAGGCCGCTGATCTTCTCGAACCAGTGGATCTCGGTGGCGGTGAAGGCCTTCAGCGAGACGTTCGGCAGGGCCGCCTTCAGCTCCCGCAGCGAGCGCGGGTAGTAGCGCCACGGCAGGGTCGGGTGCAGGCCGTTGACGATGTGCAGCTCGGTGAGGGAGTCGACCTCCATCGCCTTGGCGAGGCGCACGGCCTCCTCGATGCGCATGGTGTACGCGTCCTTCTCGCCCGGCTTGCGCTGGAACGAGCAGTACGCGCAGGACGCGCTGCACACGTTGGTCATGTTGAGGTGGCGGTTGACGTTGAAGTGGACGACGTCGCCGTTCTTCCGCGTCCGCACGTGGTGGGCCAGCCCGCCCAGCCAGGCCAGGTCGTCGCTCTCGTAGAGCGCGATCCCGTCCTCGCGGGTCAGCCGCTCACCCGCGTAGACCTTCGCCTCCAGCTCGCGCTTGAGCCCTGCGTCCATGCGGTGCCCCGCCTCCTCCGACATTCGATTCGTTGCCGGAACGAGCGTACGCCTATGCCGACAGCAGCTCGGCGAGGAGTGCCGGGTCGATGTTGCCCCCGCTGACCACGGCCGCGACCGCCTGGCCCCCGGTCTCGGCGGCGCGGTGGAAGTAGGCGGCCGGGGCGACCGCTCCGGAGGGCTCGGCGACCAGTCGGCCGCGGCGGGCCAGCACGGCCACGGTGGCGCGGATCTCGTCCTCGGTGACGGTGACGATGTCGTCCACGTACGCGGTGACGTGCTCGAACGGCAGCACCCCGAGCGACGGGGTGCGCAGCCCGTCCGCGATGGTCCGGTAGGTGTCGGCCACCGGCCACTCGACCCGGCGGCCGGCCCGCAGGCTGGCCCGGGCGTCGGCGGCCAGCTCGGGTTCCACGCCGATCACCCGGATGCCGGGGCGGGTGAGCTTGAGCGCGGCCGCCGTCCCGCCGATCAGGCCGCCGCCGCTGACCGGCACCAGGACGGTGTCCAGCTCGGCCGGGGCGTCCTCGGCGATCTCCAGGCCGACCGTGCCCTGGCCCGCGATGACGAACGGGTCGTCGTACGGGGGCACCCAGACGTAGCCGTGCTTCCCGGCCAGTTCGGCGGGCAGGGTGTCCCGCTCCTGCGGCGCGACCAGGATCACCTCGGCGCCGAACGAGCGGGTGGCCTCCACCTTCACCGCGGGCGAGGTGTCCGGCATCACGATCACGGCCTTGATGCCGAGCGTCCGGGCCGCGTACGCCACCGCCTGCGCGTGGTTGCCGCTGGACTGGGCGACCACGCCCCGGGCGCGCTCGTCCTCGGTGAGCGCGGCCAGCCGGTTGTAGGCGCCGCGGGTCTTGAAGGCCCCGGTCGGCTGGAGGTTCTCCGGCTTCAGCCAGAGCCGTCGCTCACCCTCGGCCGCCCAGGGGGCGGGAACCAGCGGGGTGCGCACGGCGACCCCCGCGATCCGCTGCCGAGCCGCCCGCAGCTCCTCCAGACCGACCAGCGCCATGCGTCACTCTCCTACAGGAGGAAGTTCACTCACCCGGTTCTCCCACTTCGTGGAGAGTACGACGGTGGTGCGGGTCCTGGCCACGCCCTTCGTGCCCGAGATCCGCTTGACCACCGACTCCAGGCCGGCCACGTCGGCCACCCGGACCTTCAGCATGTACGAGTCGTCACCGGCGATGAACCAGCAGTCCTCGACCTCGTTGAGGTCCTTCAGCCGGAACGCCACGTCCTCGTGGTCCGCGGCGTCGGTGAGCTGAAGGCCGATCAGGGCCGTGACGCCGAAGCCGAGCGAGGCCGGGTTGACCGTCGCCCGGTAGCCGGTGATGACCCCGGCCTGCTCCAGGCGGTTGATCCGGTCCGTGACGCTCGGGCCGGAGAGCCCGACGAGGCGGCCCAACTCGGCGTAGGACGCGCGGCCGTTCTCCCGGAGCGCCTGGATGAGCTGTCTGTCCACCGTGTCCATATACCGTCCGCGTCCTTCCGAACCTCACCAGACCCACAGATCATTATCCGGATTCAAAGGCGCCCTGCGCCGAACGACCCGGATATCGCAGAGAAGATACTCTCCCGCCCTGGCTCTCCTTACTCCCCCTCAGCCGGTGCGCCGTCGCCGGCGGCCGCCTTGCGGGCGGCCGCCCCCAACTCCCCTTCCCAGCGCAGGTACAGGGAATGCGGCACGTCGACGGCGTCCAGCACCCGTCCGGCCACGAAATCCACGAGTTCGCGCACGGTGGAGCCGCCGGCGTAGAAACCGGGCGAGGCGGGCAGGACGACCGCCCCCTGTGCGTCGAGCTCCACCAAGTGCTTCAACGTCACCCCGTTGAGTGGTGTCTCGCGCACGCAGACGACGAGCGGGCGGCGCTCCTTGAGGGTGACACTGGCCACGCGCTGCAACAGGTCCTTGCTCAGGCCGAGCGCGATCCCGGCCACCGCACCGGTGGTCGCGGGCACCACGAGCATGCCCTTGGCCGGGTAGGAGCCGCTGGAGGGGCCGGCCGCGAAGTCCCCGGCGGGCCAGTAGCGGACGTCGTCCAGGCCCTCGTCGCTCCCGAGCCAGGCGGCCAGGTCGGTGCGCCAGTGGGCGTCCCGGAAGGAGATGCCGGTCTCGTCCAGGATGGTGAGCCGGGCGGCGCGGCTGACGATCAGGTCCACCGCCTCGCCGGCGGCCAGCAGCGCACGGATCACCGAGGCCGCGTACGGCGTCCCCGACGCGCCCGAGACCCCGACCACCCACGGCTGACGCTTAGCTGTTCCCATGGGGCAATTCTGTCCCGCCCCACCCACGTGTTCGGCCCGGGCGGGCCGGGAAGGGGTCCGGGAGCCCCGGCCCCTGGAAGGATGGGCGCATGGCAGCGACCCTCGTCGACCTCACCCATCAGGTGACCACCGCGATGCCGGTCTACCCCGGCGACCCGGCCGTCCTGCTGGAGCCCGCGCTCACCACGGCCACCGCCGGGGTGAACGTGCTGGCCCTGCACCTCGGCTCGCAGTCCGGGACGCACGTGGACGCTCCGTACCACGTGGACGTCACCTGGCCGACCCTGGACGGCCTTCCGCTGGAGCGGTTCACCGGCCCGGCCGTGGTCGCCGACCTGCGCGGGCTGGAGCCCCGGACGGCCGTCACCCCCGAACTGCTGGCGCCCGCGCTGGAGCGGGCCGGCGCGGGGACCGTCCTGCTGCTGGCCACCGGCTGGACCCGGCACTGGGGCACCGACGCCTACCTCGCCCACCCCAGCCTGACCCCGGCCGCCGCGGAGGCGATCGTCGCCGCCGGGGTGCGGACGGTCGGGGTGGACGCGCTCAGCGTCGACCCGACCCCCGACCCCGGCCCGGGCGATCCGGCGGTGGCCGCCCTGCTCGCCGACCTCACCGACGAGCACGACCACGGAACCGCCGAGGAGCCCACGCTGGCCGCCCACCGGGTGCTGCTGGGGGCGCCCGGCGGCGGGGTGATCGCCGAGAACCTGACCGACCTGAGGCCGCTGCTGGCGGCCCAGGAGGCCGGCCTGCCGGTGGAGATCTCGCTGTTCCCGCTGCGGCTGGTCGCGGCGGACGGGGCGCCCGTACGGGCGGTGGCCCGGCTGGGCTGAACCGGCGGGTAGCATCCCGGGACTTGGTCTAGACCATCCCCCGTCAACGCCAGTACGCTGTCCGGCCATGGCTGAGATCATCGGAGTGATCGAGCGACTCTGGCGCTACCCCGTGAAATCCACCGGCGGCGAGCTGCTCGACTCCGTCGAGGTGGACGAGCGCGGCCTGGCCGGCGACCGCCTCTACGCCGTCCGCGACGCGGCCGGGAGGCTCGGCTCGGGCAAGAACACCCGCCGCTTCCGCCGGATGGACGGCCTGCTCCGCCTCTCCGCCCGGCTCGGCCACCGGATCGACGGCCCCGAGCTGTTCGATCCGCTCGGCCGCCCGGTCGACCGGCCGAACGCCTTCCTGCGCGCCTACCTCCAGCGCGAGGACGTCGAACTCACCCGCGAGGACGCCGTGTCGCACTTCGACCGGCTGCCGGTCAGCGTGCTCAGCACCGCCACCCTCGACTGGGTCCGCGAGGCCGTCCCCTTCGCCGTGATCGACGAACGCCGGTTCCGCCCCAACATCGTGCTGCGCACCCCGCCCGGCACCCCGCCGTTCGTCGAGGACGACTGGCTCGGCCGCCAGGCGTCCGGCGAGGCCACCGGCAGCGCCCGGCTCTCCTTCGTCGGCTCCAGCGAGCGCTGCGCGATGACCGGCGCCCCGCAGCCCGGACTCCCGCACGCCCCCGAGATCCTCAAGGCCGTCGTGCACGCCCACGAGGGGCGACTGGACGCGCTCGCCGAGGTCGCCGCCCCGGGCCGCCTGCGGGTCGGCGACCGGCTGCTCCTGGGCTGACCTCGCCGCCTGGCACGGACCGCCGGAGGGCAGCAGGGCACCGCGGCGCCTGAAATCACTCGATCGGGTGAGAGTCACGGCGCGGGGCCGGGGTCTGTAGCAGGCTCCTCCTCGAAGCCGACGAACCGCCGGCCAGACGCCGATCCCCCGGAGACCGCGATGTCCGCCATTCCGACGAACCTCAAGTACACCAACGACCACGAGTGGGTCGAGACCCTCGGGAAGGACAGGGTCCGGGTGGGCATCACCGACTACGCCCAGAAGCAGCTCGGCGACATCGTCTTCGTCGAACTCCCCGCAGTGGGAAAGGTGTTGGAGGCCGAGGAGAGCTTCGGTTCGGTGGAGTCGGTCAAGTCGGTGAGCGAGCTCTACGCGCCCGTCTCCGGAACGGTCGCCGCGGTCAACGAGGAACTGGAGGGCTCCCCCGAGGAAGTCAACGTGAACCCGTACTACGACGGCTGGATGGTCGAGATCACCCTGACCAAGCCCGCCGAGCTGAAGAACCTGCTCACGGCCGACCAGTACAAGGGCCTCCTCGCCGAGTAGCGGCCGCCCGTTCCCCGCGAACCGCCCGTTCGGGCGGGCGGTCCGCGGGGAACGACCGTTGGCATGACGATCCCCCACCACCTGACCGGCACCGGCGACCACCACGTCCTGGTCCTGCACGACTGGTTCGGCACCAGCGCGGGCTGGGGCCCGTTCCTCGACTACCTCGACGGCGACGCCTTCAGCTACGCCTTCCTCGACTACCGCGGGTACGGGCAGCGCAAGGACGTCCCCGGCGCGTACACGCTCGCCGAGATCGCCTCCGACGCCCTCGCCCTCGCCGACCAGCTCGGCTGGGACCGCTTCTCGCTGGTCGGCCACTCGATGGGCGGCAAGGCGGCCCAGCAGGTGCTCGCCGAGGCGCCGCTGCGGGTGCGCAAGCTGGTCGGCCTGGCCCCGGTGCCGGCCGGGGCGTACCCGCTGGACGAGGCGGGTGAGGCACTGTTCTACGGCGCCGCCGAGGACCGGGAGAAGCGCTTCGCGATCCTGGACCTGGTCACCGGACAGCGGGCCGGCCGGGTCTGGCTCGACCGCATGGTCGACCAGTCCCTGCGGCTGGCCACCCCCGAGGCCTTCGGCGGCTACGTCCGCGACTGGGCGACGGCCGACCTCCAGCACCGGATCGACGGCAACCCGGTGCCGGTCAAGGTGATCGTCGGCGAGCACGACCTCGCCCTCACCGCCGAGGTGATGCGCGGCACCTTCCTCACCCACTACCCCAACGCCCAGCTGGAGGAGCTCGGCGGCAGCGGGCACTACCCGATGTACGAGGCCCCGGTGGCGTTGGCGGTGTCGGTGGAGGGCTTCCTGCACGACTGAGGCCGACCCGGCGCGCCGGCGAACCGGCGCGCCGCCACGGGGGTCAGATCCCGAGCCCGCGGAGGACCAGGTCCACCAGGGCGAAGAAGAACAGCGAGATGCCCACGAAGCTGTTGGTCTGGAAGAACGCCCGGTCGAGCCTCGACAGGTCGTTCGGCTTCACGATGGTGTGCTCGTAGACGAACGCGCCCGCGACGACCACCAGGCCGATCCAGAAGGCCGCGCCGGCGTCCGTCAGGAGCGCGAACCAGCCCAGCAGGAACGTGGTCAGGACGTGGCACACCCGCGCGCCCCGGATGGCGGCCGGGACGCCGTAGCGCGCGGGCACCGAGCGGACCCCGTTCTCGCGGTCGGACTCGACGTCCTGGCAGGCGTAGATCAGGTCGAAGCCGCCGATCCAGATGCCGACCGCCACACCGAGGACGACCGCGTCCCAGGACCAGCTGCCCGTCACCGCCAGCCAGGCGCCGACCGGTCCCATCGCCTGGGCCAGGCCCAGGATCGCCTGCGGGAAGTCCGTGAACCGCTTGCCGTACGGGTAGACCACCATCGGCACCACGGCGACCGGAGCGAGCGCCAGGCAGAGCGGGTTGAGCATCGCGGCCGAGCCGAGGAAGACCACCAGCGCGACGGCCGAGCCGACGTACGCGGTCTTCAACGACACCGCGCCGGTGACGAGTTCACGCGTGGCCGTGCGCGGGTTCCGGGCGTCGATCTCGCGGTCGATGATCCGGTTGGCCGCCATGGCGAAGGTCCGCAGTCCGACCATGCAGACCGTGACGACGAACAGCTCGCCCCAGTGCACCCGCCGGTCGGCGAGGAACATGGCCGTCAGCGCGGCGATGTACGCGAACGGCAGGGCGAAGATCGAGTGCTCGATCATCACCAGGCGCAGGAAGGCCTTCGTACGCCCGGGCGTCTCGACGGCGGCCGTGCTCACAGTCCGTATTCCTTCCAGCGGCGAGACACCAGCGCGGCCGTGGCCGGGTCCGAGGAGACCATCTCGGGCCAGCCGCCGTCCCGGGTGTAGCCCTCCTCGGGCAGCTTGCGGGTCGCGTCGATGCCGGCCTTGCCGCCCCAGAACTGCTGGTACGAGGCGTGGTCCAGGTGGTCGACCGGGCCTTCGACCACGGTGAGGTCGCGGCTGTAGTCGACGTTGCCGAAGGCCCGCCAGGCGACTTCCCGGTAGTCGTGCACGTCGCAGTCGGAGTCCACCACGATGATCAGCTTGGTCAGCGACATCATGTGCGCGCCCCAGATCGCGTGCATCGTCTTCTGGGCGTGCTTGGGGTACTTCTTGTCGATCGAGACGATCACGCAGTTGTGGAAGCCGCCGGCCTCGGGCAGGTCGTAGTCGACGATGTCCGGGATGATGATCTTCAGCAGCGGCAGGAAGAACCGCTCGGTGAACTTGCCCAGCGGGCCGTCCTCCGTCGGCGGGCGGCCGACCACGATGGACTGGAGGATCGGGCGGCGGCGCATCGTCACGCAGTCGATCGTCAGCGCCGGGAACGGCTCCTGCGGGGTGTAGAAGCCGGTGTGGTCGCCGAACGGGCCCTCGGGGAGCATCTCACCGGGCTCCAGCCAGCCCTCCAGGACCACCTCCGCGTCGGCCGGGACCTGGAGCGGCACCGTCTTGCAGTCGACCATCCGGACCCGCTCCCCGGCGATGAAGCCGGCGAAGAGGTACTCGTCGATGTCCCCGGGCAGCGGCGCGGTGGCCGCGTAGGTGACGGCCGGCGGGCAGCCGAAGGCGATCGCGACCGGGAGGCGCTCGCCCCGCTTGGCCGCCACCGCGTAGTGGTTGCGGCTGTCCTTGTGGATCTGCCAGTGCATGCCGATGGTGCGGCGGTCGTGCCGCTGGAGCCGGTAGAGGCCCAGGTTGCGGATGCCGCTGTCCGGGTCCTTGGTGTGGGTCAGGCCCAGGTTGAAGAAGGACCCGCCGTCCAGCGGCCAGGTGAACAGGGCGGGCAGCTCGTCCAGGTTGACGTCGTCGCCGGTGAGCACCACCTCCTGCACCGGGGCGTCGGCGGACTTCACGTGCCGGGGCGGGACGTGCGCCATCGAGGCGAGCTTGCCGAAGGCGTCCCGGAAGCCGGTGAAGCCCTGCGGCAGTTCGGGCTTGAGCAGGCCGGCGATCTTCTCGGAGATGTCCTCCGGGCCCTTGAGGCCGAGCGCCTTGGACAGCCGCCGCTCGGTGCCGAAGACGTTCATCGCCAGCGGCATCGACGAACCCTTGACGTTCTCGAAGAGCAGCGCCGGGCCCTTGGCCTTCTGCACCCGGTCGACGATCTCTCCGATCTCCAGGTGCGGGTCCACCTCCGCCTTGATGCGCTTGAGGTCGCCCTCGCGGTCGAGGGCCCGGAGAAACGAGCGGAGATCGTCGTATGCCATGCCTGTCAGTATCCGCCACCCGATAGCCTGGCTCGGTCAAGGGCCCCTGGAAGGCGCCCGCCGCCGTCGCCCGGGGGGAGATCCCAGCCGTGCCGAGGATTCTTCTGACCATCATCCTTCCGCTCGCGCTCTGGGTCTGGGCGTTCGTGGACTGCCTGACCACGCCCGAGGACGAGGTGAAGCACCTGCCCAAGGTGGTCTGGGTGCTGATCGTGCTGCTCTTCCCGCCGCTGGGCCCGATCGCCTGGCTGATCGCCGGCAGGCAGCGCGGCTTCCTGCGGACCGCGCCCGCCGAGGCCCACCCGGGGTACCCGGCGGACGACCGCCCGGGCCGCCCCGCCCCGCGCGGCGGGCGCCCGCTGGCGCCGGACGACGACCCCGAGTTCCTCGCCTCGTTGAAGAAGAACGACAAAGACCACGAGGAGATGCTCAAGCAGTGGGAGGCCGACCTGCGCCGTCGCGAGCGGGAGCTGCGCGACGGCGACGAGCCCGAGGACGGCCGGAGGAACTGATCGGAGCAGGTCCCGCCCGCTCGCCCGGACAGCCCACCCCCACCGCACGGGGTGGGTTGCGGCATTTTTGGCGCTTCCCTACGACTGTGCAACCCCTAACCTTGCTGACGTGCCCCTGCCCGCCAGGCCCGAGCGGGCCTGGAGCGGCCCCCGAAAGCACCGGCCCACCGCACCGGGAGGCAGCCCTGACCTGCGCTTTTCTTCATGCTCAGATCATCGGACCATCATCTGTCCGACAACCCCCGGTATCCAGATGAACACCGAGCGCGCAGTGAACGAACCGACCGCTTCTGTACAGGCCTGACAGCTAAACGAACCCGACCTTGTACGGAATCGACGCCGAAACCAGCGCACGGCCCCTCGTACAGTCATAAGTGAAGAAAGTGATTCGCAGCCGGGGGCACAGCAGACGTTGGCTGTCGGACAGTTCCCTCACCCTTGGAGTGGTTCGAGATGACGGTTGTGCATGAGGCGCCGGTCGACGGCGAGGTCCCCGAGGTCCCGGCCGACGCCCGCGGGCGGGTCGCCGAGCTGCACGAGCTGCGCGAGAAGGTCCGCAGCGGCCCCAGCGAGAAGGCCACCGAGGCCCAGCACGCCAAGGGCAAGCTGACCGCCCGCGAGCGCATCGAGCTGCTGCTGGACGAGGGCTCCTTCCAGGAGGTCGAGCCGTTCCGCCGGCACCGCGCCCAGGGCTTCGGCCTGGAGGCCAAGAAGCCGCACACCGACGGCGTGATCGTCGGCTGGGGCACCGTCCACGGGCGCACCGTCTTCACCTACGCGCACGACTTCCGGATCTTCGGCGGCGCGCTGGGCGAGGCCCACGCGCAGAAGATCCACAAGATCATGGACATGGCCATCGCGGCCGGCGCCCCGCTGGTCTCGCTGAACGACGGCGCCGGCGCCCGCATCCAGGAGGGCGTCACCGCCCTGGCCGGCTACGGCGGCATCTTCCAGCGCAACACCAAGGCCTCCGGCGTCATCCCGCAGATCTCGGTGATGCTCGGCCCGTGCGCCGGCGGCGCCGCGTACTCCCCCGCGCTGACCGACTTCGTCTTCATGGTCCGCGAGACCTCGCAGATGTTCATCACCGGCCCGGACGTGGTCCAGGCGGTGACCGGCGAGAAGATCACCCAGAACGGCCTCGGCGGCGCGGACGTGCACGCCGGCGTCTCCGGTGTCTCCCACTTCGTCTACGACGACGAGCAGTCCTGCATCGAGGAGGTCCGCTACCTCCTGTCGCTGCTGCCGCAGAACAACCGCGAGATGCCGCCCTCCGTGATGAGCGAGGACCCGGTCGAGCGGCGCAACGACAGCCTGCTGGACCTGGTGCCCGCCGACGGCAACCGCCCGTACGACATGCGCAAGGTCATCGAGGAGATCGTCGACCACGGCGAGTACCTGGAGGTCCACGAGCGCTGGGCCACCAACGTGCTCTGCGTGCTCGCCCGGATCGACGGCCACGTCGTCGGCATCATCGCCAACCAGCCGCAGTCGCTGGCCGGCGTGCTGGACATCAACGCGAGCGAGAAGGCCGCCCGCTTCGTCCAGATGTGCGACGCCTTCAACATCCCGCTGGTCACCCTGCTCGACGTCCCCGGCTTCCTGCCCGGCGTCGACCAGGAGCACGGCGGCATCATCCGGCACGGCGCCAAGCTGCTGTACGCGTACTGCAACGCCACCGTGCCGCGCATCTCGCTGATCCTGCGCAAGGCCTACGGCGGTGCCTACATCGTCATGGACTCCCGCTCCATCGGCGCCGACCTGTCCTACGCCTGGCCCACCAACGAGATCGCCGTGATGGGCGCCGAGGGCGCGGCCAACGTCATCTTCCGGCGCGAGATCAACGCCGCCGAGGACCCGGACGCCATGCGCGCCCAGAAGATCAAGGAATACAAGAGCGAGCTGATGCACCCGTACTACGCGGCCGAGCGCGGCCTCGTGGACGACGTCATCGACCCGGCCGAGACCCGCCAGGTGATCGCCTCCGCCCTGGCCATGCTCCGCACCAAGCACGCCGACCTGCCCAGCCGCAAGCACGGCAACCCGCCGATGTAGCGGCACGCTCCGCCGCGCGGGCGCACCGCACGCGCCCCGCGGCAGCGGCCCGTACACACCGGGCACCCACCTCAGACCACAGCAACCGGGGGAGAAACCAGGACATGACCGCTTCCGCCGAACCCCTCGTCCGCATCGTCCGCGGCAGTCTCACCGACGAGGAACTCGCAGCCCTGACCGCCGTCCTCGCCGCGCGCGCCGCCGCCGCGCAGCAGGCCGCCGCCACCGCGCCGATCGAGCCGATCGCCAACTGGCAGCGCCTGGAGCGCCGCCCGGCGTACTACTCGCCGTTCAGCTGGCAGCAGGCCGCCTGACGGCCCCCGGCCCGAGCCGACGGCCGGTCACCCCACCCGGGTGACCGGCCGTCCGGCGTTTCCCGGTACCGCACCGCCGGCGCCCCCGCCCGGTCGGCAGGGGCCGGAGGGACCCGCGGAGGGCTCGGTAGGATGCCTACTGGACGGTGTGCGTCCGCCGCCCCGTCCGCCCCCGTAGGATCGGCCGCTGCCGAGACCAGAACACTCCAGGGAGGCTGCGATGGCCAGGCAGGCCCGCGCACTGGCGACCCGCCAGGCGGTACTCGTCGCGGCGGCCGAGGTGTTCGACGAGCGGGGCTACGCCGCCGCCACCATGTCCGAGATCCTGGACCGGGCCGGTGTCACCAAGGGCGCGCTGTACTTCCACTTCCACTCCAAGGAGGAGCTGGCGCTCGCCGTCATCGAGGGACAGGGCGTCTTCATCTCCGGCTGGACCCCGGCGTCGGACAGCCCGGTGCAGAACCTGATCGACCTCGGGTACGCCTTCGCCCGCGCGCTCCAGACCGACCCGCTGGTGCGCGGCAGCATCCGGCTGACGATCGAGCACGGCAGCTTCACCCAGCCGCAGCTCGCGGCCTACCAGGGCTGGATGGACACGGTCCGCGAACTGCTGGAGCGCGCCCGGGAGGCCGGCGACCTCCACCCGGGGGTCGACCTGACCGCGGCCGCCGGGGTGATCACCGGGGCCGTCACCGGCATCCAGCTGAGCTCCCAGGTGCTGGCCGGCCGGCAGGACCTGATCCAGCGGATGTCCGACCTCTGGACGCTGCTGCTGCCCGGGCTGGTCCAGCCGCACGCGCTCGCCCGGCTGAGCGTCGCCGAGCGCTCCTGAGCCGGGTGCGCCTGAACTGCCGGGCGTTCCCGAACCCGGCGTTCCCGAACCCGGCGTTCCCGAGCCCGGCGTTCCCGAGCCCGGCGTTCCCGAGCCCGGCGTTCCTGAGCCGGGCGACCTGAGCCACCGGGCGTTCCCGAGCCGCGGGGGTGGGCCCGCCCCGGATCAGACCCGGTAGCCCGCCCGCCGCTCCGGCGCCACCAGGGACGGCAGCGCCGCCGTCCAGAGCCTGCTCACGGCCTCCGGCCCGGGCCGGTCGGTCTCCTCCCCCGCGAGCAGCACCTGGCCGGCCGCCACCGCGGTGAGCAGTTCGGCGGCGGCCCGCCGGTCCACCCCGGGGCACAGCTCGCCGGCCTCGGCGGCCCGGTCCAGCAGCCGGTGGACGACGGCGGCGAGGCTGCGCCAGGCGACGTCGGGGGTCACCGGGACGGGCCGCCCGTCCGGCCCCTCCGGGGCGCCGTCGCGGCGCGGTCCCGGCAGGCCGAGCCGGACGCCGGCCCGCACCACCACGTCCTCGCGCAGCATCCGGGCCAGCTCGTGAGAGAAGTCGATCAGACCCTGGAGCGCCGGGCCGTCGGCCCGCAGCGCGCGCAGCGCGGCCGAGCCCACCTCCCGCCCGGAGGCGCGGCGCACCCCGTCGGCGAGGGCCTGCTTGGACACGAAGTGGAAGTAGAGGGCCCCCTTGCTCACCCCGGCCCGCCGACTGATGTCGACCAGGCTGGCGGCTTCGAAGCCCACACGCGCGAAGGTCTCCGCGGCGGCGAGCAGTACGGCCTGCCGGGTCCGCCCAGCCCGTTCCTGCTTGACCACTGGCCCCCTCCGGACTCGGCCGGGCGCGATCCCCGCCCCACCCGGCTGCTGTCGGCGCGACCCCTGCGGGGACGGCGCTCGCATGCGGACGGCACCTTCCGAAACCGCATGGTTGGTATCTAATCTAGCGCCTGATTCGCCCCCGCCGTCCAGCGGGGACAGGCCCCCATCGATGGTCCGGAACCCGTCGAACCGGCATTCCCCCAGTCCACGGGGCAGGTAGCGTGGTCGGGCCGGAGAGTGCGGCCTGGGCACCCCAGTCGCCAAACACAAACCGGGTGGTATGTATGTTTTGCTCGGGCGGCCATGGCGGCCGCTCCGACCGACACCCTGAAGCGGGGGCCCGTCATGCCATCGATCGTAGAACCGGACCCGCACGGCCGGTACGCCCACCCCGGCCCGGGCAGCGGTGGCGGCTTCGACTTCCACGACGGCCCCGCGACCGGCTACGACTTCCACGACCGGACCGTCTCCCGGCACCTGGTGCACCGCGCCTCGGTGTCCGAGGTGTTCCTCACCGGCTGGCAGGCCACCGGCCCGTACGACTTCCTGCTCGGCGCCCAGTGGCCCCGGCTGCACGGCTTCTACCGGCTGCCCGGGGACCGCTACCACGACCCGGTGCTGCTCGCCGAAACGATCCGGCAGGCCGGGCTGCTGGTCGGCCACGCCGGGTTCGGGGTGCCGCGCGGCCACCACTTCGTGATGGAGGACCTCTCCTACGCGCTCGACGGCCCCGGGCTGCCGGGCCTGGCCGTCACCACCGGCCCCGCCTCGCTGATGCTGACCGTCGGCTGCGAGGACGTCCGGATGCGGCACGGCGGACTGGTCTCCCTGCGGGTGTGCGTCGACGTCACCCGGGACGGCCGGCCGATCGGCCGCGGCACCGGCCGGCTCCGGGTGGTCTCCCCCGCCTCGTACGCCCGGCTGCGCGGCCCCGTCCGGCGCACCGCCCCGCCCCTGCTGCCCGCCCCCGCCGCACCCGAGCTGGTCGGCCGCGCGCAGCCCGCCGACGTGGTGCTCGGCCCGACCCTGGCCCCGGACACCTGGCTGCTGCGGGCCGACGCCACCCACCCGGTGCTGTTCGACCACGAGCTGGACCACGTGCCCGGCATGCTGGTGCTGGAGGCCGCCCGGCAGGCCGCCCAGCGGCTGCGCCACCCCGTACCGGTGGTGCCGGTCGAGCTGGTGACCTCCTTCGAGCGCTACATCGAGCTGGACCGGCCCTGCTTCGTCCGGGCCGTCCCCGAGCCGACCGCCGGGCCCGCCGCCGAACCGGCCGACGGGCCGGCCCCGGCGGACGACCGGCTGGCGGTGCGGGTCCAGCTGGTCCAGGACGGCCGGCCGGCGGCCGAGTGCGTGCTGCTCACCGCGCCGCTGGACGGACCGGCCGAGGGCCCGCGGGTGCCGGCCCGGCGGGACGCCTACGACGGCCGCCCCGCCACGCCGGGCCTCGGCGGCACCCGGCTGCCGCTGGCGAGCTGATCCCCGCCGGGCGGCCGGCCCCCACCGGGAAGCCGGCCCCCGTCAGGCGGCCACCAGCGCGGCCGGACGGCCCGCGTGCATCACGCTGAGGTTGGTCGCCAGCCGGACCGGGTCCTGGGCCAGCCACAGCCGCAGCGCCGCGCCCAGGGCGGCACTGGCCGACTCGATCCGGACGTCGGTGATCTGCGCGATCCGGGCCGCGCCCGGCACCAGCAGATCGGCCAGCGGCGTCGGCAGCCAGACCGTCAGGGCGCACGGCGCGGGCACCGCCAGCGCCCGCAGCAGCCGGTAGGCGTCCCCCGGCGCGCTGAGCGTGGGGATGATGTCCAGCAGCGCGTCGGACACCACCTCGGACACGTCGCTCCGGTGTCCCTGGGCGAGCCGGCGGAGCAGCATGCGCTCGGCGGCGGTGATTCGGACGGTCAGCATGACCTCGTCGCACTCCATTGCGCGATTTCCTCCTCAGTTCCCTCTCGCACCGACCGGCGGCCGGCACGCACTACCCCTGTCGCACCCAGGGCTCGTCTCCCCGGTCCTTGCCGATCCGCCACAACCCGGGAGACGAGCCCGGCCCGGCAACCTGTGGGAGAGAGCCGGGCCGGTGGGTGATCGTGTGCCCCGGTCAGATCCCCGCGTACGAGTGCTTTCCGGTGACGAAGATGTTCACGCCGTAGTAGTTGAAGAGCCAGCAGGCGAACGCCGCCAGCGCCAGGTAGGCGGCCTTGCGGCCCTTCCAGCCGGCCGTCGCGCGGGCGTGCAGGTAGCAGGCGTAGGCGACCCAGGTGATGAACGACCAGGTCTCCTTCGGGTCCCACTCCCAGTACTTGCCCCAGGCCGCCTCGGCCCAGATCGCGCCCGCGATGATGGTGAAGGTCCACAGCGGGAAGACCAGGGCGTTGATCCGGTAGGACAGCTTGTCGAAGGTCGACGCGGCGGGCAGGCGGCGCCAGATCGAGGCCGAGGTGCCCAGCGGACCGGTGGTCAGGCCGGCCGCGATCCGCTTGTCGAAGGAGTCCTTGCCGAGGTACAGCAGCGTCGCGATGAACGCCGCGTAGAAGGCGCCGCCGCAGAAGATCGCGGTGGAGACGTGGATCGCCAGCCACGGCGAGTGCAGCGCCGGGACGAGCTGCTCGGAGTCGGTGTACAGCACCGTGGTGGCGATGCCGAGGGTCAGCAGCCCCGCGAGGACGACCGGCAGGCCGAGCCAGCGGACGTTCTTCTTCGAGGCCAGCAGCACCAGGTACGCCGCCGTCATGGCGAAGGCGAAGGCGCAGGAGAACTCGTACATGTTGCCCCACGGCCAGCGCGAGACCGACAGGCCGCGGAAGACGATCCCGCCCGCGTGCAGCGCCGCGCCGAGCACGGTGAGCGAGACGGCGATCCGGCCGGCCAGGTCGGCCCGCTCGTTGGTGCCGGCCGCGCCCGGGCCGTCCTCCTCGTCCGCGCCGCGCCCGCTGGTGACCACCGTCGCGCCCTCGCCCGCCACCGCGGTGCGGGTGAGCGTGGTGGTGCCGCCGCCGGCCGCCGCCACGGTGACGGTGACCTTCTTGGCGGCCTTGGCGTCGGCGGCGGCGACGGTCTCGGCCAGAGTGACCGACTGCTCCTTCGAGCGGACCGCGACGGCCCCCCTGCTGCCGAAGGTCCACTCGATCATGTGGGCGAACATGGCGAGCGTGTAGACCACCATCGCCGAATAGATCAGCTTGTTGGAGAGGTCGGCCAGCTGTGGGTCGACCGCCGAGGCGAGTTGCACCGTCTACTCCTTGGAGTTCTGGTCGGCAGGGACTGCGGGGTCCGAGGACGCGTCCGGGGCTGCGGGGGCCCCGGTCTCCTCGGGTACGTCCGTTTCGGTGGCGTCGTCCTCGTCCTCGGAGGCCGGGGCGTCGTCCTGGAGGTCGACCGCGAGCTCCGCCAGCTCCTCGGCGATCTTCGCCGACTCGCTGCGGGCCAGGCCGGCCAGCTCCACCTGGGTGCCGCCGCCCGGAAGGGGGACCGCCCGCACCCAGATCCGGCGGCGCTGGATGAACAGCGAGCCGATCAGGCCGAGGATCGCCAGCACACCGCCGACCAGGGCGATCGAGTTGCCCGGGCGGTGCGAGACGTTGAAGCTGGCCCACTGCTTGTAGCCCTCGAAGGTCACCGAGCCGTAGCCGTCGGGCAGCTCCCAGCCCTCGCCGGGCTTGAGCCGGGCCTTGGCCGGCTGGCCGTCCTGGGTCAGCTGGGTGAGCTTGCGGGTGTTGAGCTGGTAGACGTTCTGCGGCAGGCCGGAGTCGGTGCCGAGGTCGCCGGCGAAGGCGTTCAGCACCAGCTCGGGGGCGGCGTCGCCGGGGAACAGCGAGACCGGGCCGGTGCCCTCGAAGCTCAGCGGGGCGGTCGGCAGGAAGAAGCCGGAGAAACCCAGCTGGGTCTTGTTGCCGTCGGGGCCCACGCCGTAGTCGGAGACCTTGACGACGCCGGTGGAGGTCAGGTTGCCGTCCTGCGGCAGGAAGGGCACGGCGCCGCGGTAGACGACCTCGCCCTTGCCGTTCTTGACGGCGACGACCGGGGCGTAGCCGTGGCCGATCAGGTAGACCTTGCTGCCGCCGATCTCCAGCGGGTGGTTGACCTCGATCGTCGACTTCTTCAGCTTGGACTCGTCGCTGCCCGCGTAGTACTCGACGTTCGCGGTGAACTGCCGGGCGGCGCCGATCTGGTCGCCCTTGGTCTGGAACTTCGAGGTGAAGCTGTCCAGCTTCAGGTAGAAGGGGTCGAGGTCCTGGCTGCCGTAGAACCGGGTGCCGTTGAAGTCGTCGAGCTGGGTGATGGTGTTGGAGTAGCCCTCGCCCTGGACCATCAGCTTGCCGCCGGTGCCGGCGGCCAGGCTGGCCCAGGCGAAGCCGCCGAGCAGCGCGAACAGCGACAGGTGGAACAGCAGGTTGCCGACCTCGCGCAGGTAGCCCTTCTCGGCCGCCACCGCGCCGCCGGACAGGTGGGCGCGGAAGCCGCGCTTGCGCAGCAGCCGGTGCGCGGCGGCGTTCACCACGTCGGCGTCCGCCTCGGTGCGCCAGGCCGCGTGCACCGGCATCCGGGTCAGGTTGCGCGGCGCGGCCGGCGGCTGGGAGCGCAGCACGCCGACGAACTGCCAGGTGCGCGGGACGATGCAGCCGGCCAGCGAGACGAACAGCAGGATGTAGATCGCGGAGAACCAGACCGAGCTGTAGACGTCGAACAGCTGGAGCTTCTCGTAGATCGGCGCGACCGTGGCGTGCTGCGCCTTCCAGGCCTCGACCTTCAACTGGCCCTGGCCGTTCTGGTACTGCGGGATCAGCGAGCCGGGGATGGCGGCCAGCGACAGCAGGAAGAGCAGGATCAGGGCGACCCGCATCGAGGTCAGCTGGCGCCACATCCAGCGGGCCCAGCCGAACGGCCCTATGCCGGTCGGGCCGTCGGACTCGACCGGCGCGGTGCTGAGCCGCTCGGCGGCGCTGTCGTCCGGAGCCGGGGGCTGCTCGGTCTCGGTCGTGGTGTTGCTCACGGTCAGATTCCGATCTGGAAGTCGGCGGTCCAGGACTGCAGCTGGCTCATCATCGAGTCCCAGATCCCGGTGACGAGCAGCAGACCGACCGCGACGAGCATGCCGCCGCCGATCCTCATGACGAGCGGGTAGTGCCGCTTGACCCAGCCGAAGGCGCCCAGCGCCCGGCGGAAGGCCACCGCGGCCAGGATGAACGGTACGCCGAGGCCCAGGCAGTAGAAGGTGGTCAGCAGCGCGCCACGCTGGGCGTCGGCCTGGTTGAGGGCCAGGTTCTGGACGGCGGTCAGGGTCGGGCCCATGCACGGGGTCCAGCCGACGCCGAACACCACGCCGAGCATCGGGGCGCCCAGCAGGCCGACCGCCGGGCGGCGGTGCGAGCGGACCTCGCGCATGCTCAGCCCGGGCACCAGGCCCATGAAGGCCAGGCCCATCACCACGGTGAGCGAGCCCAGCACGATGCTGATGATCCGCTTGTAGTCCTGGAGCTCCTGGCCGAAGTAGCCGAACAGGGCGCCGGTGGAGACGAACACCGCGGTGAAGCCGAGGATGAACAGCACCACGCCGAGCAGCATCCGGCCGCGCCGCGAACCGCGGGCGTCCGCGAGGTCGGCGGCGGAGAAACCGGTCACGTACGACAGGTAGCCGGGGACCAGCGGCAGCACGCACGGCGAGAAGAACGACGCGAGCCCCGCCACCAGCGCGACCGGGGCGGCGGCCAGCAGCGCGCCGCTCTGGACGGTCGAGGTGGCGTCGGCGAGGTGCGGGAGCGGCAGGCTCACTGCTTCTGCTCCGCGACCACCGGCTGGAGGATCGACTCCAGCGCGTCCTCGGTGGTGCCGCCGACGGCGCGGGCGGCCAGCTTGCCGTCCCGGTCGACGATCAGGGTGGTCGGGATGGACTGCGGGTTGAGGCTGCCCTTGGGGAACTTGAGCAGCTGGGTGCCGGCCGGGTCGAAGAGGCTCGGGTAGGTGACGCCCTGCTCCTGCTCGAAACGGACGGCGTTCTGCTTCTCGGTGTCCCGGGTGTTGATGCCGAGGAACTGGACGCCCTGGTCCTTGTACTTCTCCGAGACGTTCTGGAGGCTCTTGGCCTCGGCCCGGCACGGACCGCACCAGGAGCCCCAGACGTTCAGCACGACGACCTTGCCCCGGTAGTCGGAGAGCTTGACCGCGGTGCCCTCCAGCGTCTCCCCGGAGATGTCCGGCGCGTCCCCGCGCTTGCCGGCCTCCGCCTTCGACAGGTTCGTGCCCTTGACCGTGACGAAGCCGACCTGGCCCTCGCCGCCACCCGACGAGCCCGAGGAGGAACAGCCGGTGAGAGCGAGCGCAGCGGCGGCGACCGTGGCGGCGGCTGCTGCGGCGACACGGAGACGGGGGCGCGTCATGGCAGACATGTGAAAAGTTTCGCATGGAGTTCCGGGCGGGTTCGCCGGGGTCCTGCCTTGCGCGTCGCACCCCCTCTGACCTGCGACGAAATCGGGTCACCCAGCGTTCGCCGGGTGACCCGAAGTCATACTTACACGCCGCTTACGGGGCTAGGCGCCGAAGCTCTTGCCCACCGGCTTGTCGCCCTTGCGGCCCTTGCCCACCAGGTGCGCGGGCAGCAGGTCGCGGGCCGGCTCGCGGTAGCCGACCGAGACGATCCGGTCGCCCTCGAAGGTGAAGCTGGTCAGCGAGGCCAGCGAGCACTGCCGGTTGCGCGGGTCGTGCCAGAGCCGGCGGCGCTCCACGAAGGAGCGGAGCGTCCAGATCGGCAGCTGGTGGCTGACGCAGACCGCCTCGTGCCCGCGGGCGGCGTCCCGGGCGGCGCCGATCGCGCCCATCATCCGCACCGCCTGGTCGATGTACGGCTCGCCCCAGGAGGGCTTGAACGGGTTGGTGAGGTACTTCCAGTAGCCCGGGTTGCGCAGCGAACCGTCGCCGACCCCGAAGGTCTTGCCCTCGAAGACGTTCTCCGCCTCGATCAGCCGTCCGTCCACCGCGATGTCCAGGCCGTGCGCCTCGGCGATCGGCGCGGCGGTCTCCTGGGCCCGCTCCAGCGGGGAGGCCACCACGTGGGTGACGTCCCGGCCGGTCAGGTCCTCGGCGACCCGCTCGGCCATCTTCCGGCCCAGCTCGGACAGGTGGTAGTCCGGCAGCCGCCCGTACAGGACGCCCTCCGGGTTGTGCACCTCGCCGTGCCGCATCACGTGGACGACGGTGATCTCTTTGGCGCTCACTTCTCGACTACTCCTGGGAATCGGGTTCGGGCCGCGACGGGTCAGGCCGTGGCGGCGGCAGCGGCGCGCGCGGCGGCCGGCAGCGCGGCGGCGATCCGCTCGATCGCCCGCTCGTCGTGGGCCGCCGAGACGAACCAGGACTCGAAGGCGGACGGCGGCAGGTAGACGCCCTCGGCCAGCATCGCGTGGAAGAAGGCGGTGAAACGGTACGCCTCCTGGGTCCTGGCCTCGTCGTAGTCGGTGACCGGGGCCTCGGTGAAGAACACCGAGAACATGTTCCCGGCGGTCTGCAGCCGGTGCGCCACGCCCTCCTTGGTGAGCGCGTCGGCGACCAGGCCGGAGATCTCGGCGGAGACCTTGTCCACCGTCGCGTACACCTCGTCGGTGCAGCCGCGCAGCTGGGCCAGGCCGGCCGCGGTGGCGATCGGGTTCCCGGACAGGGTGCCCGCCTGGTAGACCGGGCCGGCCGGGGCCAGGTGCGCCATCACGTCCGCGCGGCCGCCGAAGGCCGCGGCCGGGAAGCCGCCGCCCATGACCTTGCCGAAGGTCAGCAGGTCCGGCGCCCAGCCCTCGTTCGCCGCCTCCAGGCCGTACCAGCCGGCCTTGGAGACGCGGAAGCCGGTCATCACCTCGTCGGAGATGAACAGCGCGCCGTTCTCCCGGCAGAGCCGGGCCAGGCCGCCGTTGAAGCCGGGCAGCGGCGGGACGACGCCCATGTTGCCGGGCGAGGCCTCGGTGATCACGCAGGCGATCTCGCCCGGGTGGGCGGCGAAGGCCCGCTCGACGGCGGCCAGGTCGTTGTACGGGAGCACGATGGTGTCGCCGGCCTGGGCGCCGGTGACGCCCGGGGTGTCCGGCAGGCCGAAGGTGGCGACGCCGGAACCGGCGGCGGCCAGCAACGCGTCCACGTGACCGTGGTAGCAGCCGGCGAACTTGACCACCTTCGCCCGGCCGGTGAAGCCGCGGGCCAGCCGGATCGCGGACATGGTGGCCTCGGTGCCGGAGGAGACCAGGCGGACCTGCTCGACCGGGGCGACCCGGCCGACGATCTCCTCGGCCAGCTCGACCTCGCCCTGGCCGGGGGTGCCGAAGGAGGTGCCCTTGGAGACGGCCCGCTGGACGGCGTCGATCACCGCGGGGTGCGCGTGGCCGAGGATCATCGGACCCCACGAGCACACCAGGTCGACGTACTCGCGGCCGTCGGCGTCGGTGAGGTAGGGGCCGGTGCCGGACACCATGAAGCGCGGCGTGCCGCCGACCGCGCGGAAGGCGCGCACCGGGGAGTTGACGCCGCCGGGCGTCACCACGGAGGCGCGGTCGAACAGCGACTGGGACTGGGGGGCTTCGTAGGGGTAGCTCACAAAAGACATGGTCTCAAATCGTGTCCTCACGCTCTGCATGTCCGACCCGATCATCTGGAACGATGATCCGGGCACCGTTGTCTGTACGGTTGTCCGTACAGCAGGGGCCGCTGACTGCACCGGACCGGGGACCAGTCAGACTGTGCACACAGCGTGCACAGGCGTTCCGGTTTGTGTGCAGGGGTGTAAAGAGGACTGCCGCGTACCGCGAGTGGGTACGGCGGCGCATGACGGGTAAGGAGCACGTCCGGTGGGCGCCGGATGTGCGGGGGTCTGTCGATTCCGGCGAATTCCGGTGAGGATGGTCCGAGTGTCCGAGGCGCAGGACGGCTACGACGAGGCCGCGGGGGGCTCCCGCCGGCCCGCCGAGGCCGCACGCGGGGGTACGGGAGCGGGTACGGGTCGTGGTCGTCGCGGCGGCGAGAGGCGGGGTGAGGGACGCGTGGGGGTGACCTACAAGTACTTCGGAGCCCCGGACCGCGCGACCGCCGCCAGAGTCCCCACCGCCCTCGGCCCGGGCGGACTCGGCCTCGACGCCGGCGAGCTCGGCTCGCTGGGGCGGCTCGGCGACCTGATGGAGACCAGCGGCTCCCCCACCGGCCACCTCTCCACCAAGATCAAGCCGGAGACGATGAGCGCCATGGTGCTCACCGGCATCCAGGGCGTGCCGCTGCACCAGGTGCCGCCGCTGGAGCTGGTCGTGCTGCACCCCGACTACGCCGTCGTCCAGCTCCCCCACAACGTCGTCGAGCCGCTGCGCAAGGCCGACGAGACGGAGCTCGGCGCCGCCGCCTTCATCTGGTCCACCGTGCCGGACCGGCGCGGGCCGCGGGACGCGTTCGTGATCTACAGCATGCTGCACGAGTGGCAGGACTTCGCCAACCGGCTGCACGAGGCCGGGCACCAGCTGTACTGCCTGGTCTGGCCGTAACGCCGAAACCCCGCGCGGAATTCGGACAAAGGTCGGGGCGGGGCGAGTTGACCGATCGTCGGCTCCCGCCGCCCGGTCCGGTCAGCCCCGGGAGCGGCGGGCGCGGCGGACGGTGCGCTCGACCTCGACCGGCTCCGCGAGGTGGCCGTCCACCAGGCGGGTCAGGGCCGAGACGAAGACCTCGCGCTCGGGCTGCGGCAGCGCCTCCAGCAGTTCGCGGTGCACCCGGTCGGCGATCGCGGTGCCCCGCAGCACGGCCAGCTCACCCGCCTCGGTGACCGAGACGATCCGGGCCCGCCGGTCGGTCGCGGACGGGCGGCGCTCGGCCAGGCCCGCCTTCTCCAGCTCGTCGACCGTGACCACCATGGTCGTCTTGTCCAGGTCCGCCAGCTCGGCCAGCTGGATCTGGGTGCGCTCGGCCTCCTGGGCGTGGAACAGCACGCCGTAGGCGCGCGGGGTGATCCCGAGCTCGGTGAAGGCGGCCGCCATCCGGGTGGCCAGCACGTGGCTCGCGTGGTCCATCAGCCCGGAGATGTCGCGGATCTGGCGCACGGGCGGCGGGGTCGTCGTCATGCGTCCGAGGTTAGCAACGGCCCGTCTGCCTCCGGATGATCCCGTAGCCAACCACCGCGGGGTCTACGGGATGCCCAACTCGAACAGCGCATAGCCGCCGTACCAGCCCGCCGCGAGGACCGGCATCGCCAGCAGCCCGGCCAGCGAGGAGGTCCGCACCCGGCGCAGCACCATCGCCAGGCCGATGCAGAGCGGGAAGGCGGGCAGCAGGTAGCGCGAGATGTTGCCGAAGATCTGGTTGCTGCTCAGCGCGGTGAACATGATGAGCGCGGTGTAGACCCACAGCACCAACGGCGGCCGGGTGCGCCAGAGCAGCACCAGCAGCCCGGGCAGGGCGATCAGCAGACCGATCGCGATCAGGTCCGGGACGGGGTTGGACTGCCAGAACACCCAGTGGCCGGTGATCACGTCCATGATCGTGCGCAGGGTGGAGGCGCCGCCGTCGAAGTAGCGGTTCCACGCTCCCCGCTGGAGCTTGAAGTAGCCGCCCCAGTCGCCCATCTTCCAGCCGACCCAGGCGATGTAGCCGATCATGCCCCAGGGGGTGATCAGCATCGCGGTCAGCGGACGGGCCACCCCGTCGGTGCGGCGGACCAGCGCGACCAGCGCGGCGATCGAGACCGCGGCGATGATCGCGGCGGCGGTCGGCCGGTTGAGGCCCGCCACCAGCGCCAGCAGGCCGGCCGCGAGCCAGTTGCGGGTCATCACGCAGTAGCAGGCCCAGGCGGACAGGGCGACGAACAGCGAGTCCGAGTAGACCGCCCACTCCACGCCGGAGCCCGGGAACAGGCCCCAGAGCACCGCCGCGATCACGCCCGCCCGGAAGCCGCCGAGCCGCTCGGCGACCGCGAAGATCCCGGCCGCGGCGACCAGCGAGGCCAGCACCGAGACGACGATCCCGGAGCCGTACGGGCCGAGTCCGGTGACCGCGCCGACCAGCCGCATCAGCCAGGGGTAGAGCGGGAAGAAGGCGGCCGAGTTCTCGTAGTAGGTGGCCAGCGGGAAACCGTGCAGCGGGATCAGCTGCGGGTCGTACCCGTTCTCGGCGATCCGCTGGTACCAGACGCCGTCCCAGCTGCCCAGCACGTCCCAGGCGTTGGCGCCACCGCCGCGGCCCGGCTGCTTCTTCAGGTAGTCGCCGGTGTGCGAGAGCAGCAGCATGAAGACGGTCAGGCCGATGGCCTTGACCACCGCGTAGGCGCCCAACGCGGGCCCGAAGCGGTCCACCAGCGCCCCGAACCGGCCGGGCTCGCGGCCGGTCCGTTCCTCGGGGACCGGGGCCGCTGCCTGCCCGGGCACCCCCGGCGCTCCGGACTGGCTACTGGACGACTCAGTGCTCGATGCCGTGCTCATCTGGTCTGGGTACTCCCCGCCCCGCTCGTGTCCGCGCGGCTCCGGCGCAACGATTTTCCCGTGAGCCTACGGCACGCCCCCGAACCGACGGTCCCTGGCGCCCCCGGACCCCCGCCGAGCGCCGTCCACCGGGCCCTCGCGCCGGGGAGTGCGGGGCGGCCGCGGCCGCCCCGCCGGTGGGGGCACCGTACCCGGTGAGCGCGACCGCCGCCGCCCGGTCGGGGCGGCGGCGGCCCGGGAGCGTGCGGGGTGGATCAGCCCTGGACGTAGACGATGCCGAGCTTGGTGAGCTGCCAGAGCTGGTTGGCGGCGCCGGTGTCGGCGGCGAGTTCGACGTACGGGTTGCCCTTGGCGTCGAGGGTGCTGCCGGCGGCCAGGACCTTGGCCTGGTCCTGGGAGTCGGCGATCTTGTAGCGGCCGTCGCCGGCCGGCTCGAACACCCAGTGCTGGTTGCCGCCGCCGTTGCAGCCCCACTGCTGGATCCGGGTGCCGGGAGCGGTGGAGGCGGCGTTGGCGTCCAGGCACATGTTCCGGTTGCCGCTGAAGTCGAGCTCGTAGCTGCCGCCGGCCTTGGCCTCCAGGACGAAGGACTGGTTGAGCCCGCCGGTGGCCGGATAGGTGATCGCGGGCCGGCCGTTGGTGGAGTCGCCGTAGCTGCCGCCGCCGCTGAGGTCGAGCACGTTGCCGCTCGCGGCGTTGGTCAGCTGGTACCAGGCGCCGTCCTCGGGGACGTCCCCGAACGGCCGTCCGGGTGTGAGCGGCTGGATCGAGTTGGCGTTCTGCTGGTTGAGCGTGCAGTACGCCTGCTCCAGCTCGGGCCGGGCGTAGAACTGGCCGAGGCAGACGCCCTCCGCGTGGTAGCCGGCCACCCGCAGGTGGTACGACTGGCGGATCATGTTGGTGCACAGCCCGGGGATGCCGATCTGCGAGTCGCAGCCGTTGCGCACCCACTCGGAGAGGTTGATGACGTCCCCGTTGGTGTACTCGTACGGGGAGGACGTCCACTCCGCGCAGACCTCGTGTCCGAAGGCGACCCGCCGCTGGTCCAGGTAGCGGACGCCGGGCACCTGCTCGGCCGCGCCGCGCAGCGCGTCGCTGAAGGTCGGCACCACCCAGTTGTGGCCCCAGGCGAGGTCCTCGGGGAAGGCCGGGCAGCCGTCGGCGATCTTGCCGAGGTAGTCGTTGCGCCGGATGTCCGGGGTGATCGGGTTGAAGTACGACTGGTAGACCAGCTGGTACGAGGAGTCGGCGTAGCCGGCCCTGCGCATGGTCTGACGGATGTTCTGGAGCGCGGCGACCACCTTGGGCTGGACGCCCTTGGCGCGCCGGCGGATCTCGTCGCTGCCGATGGTGTCCCGGCAGCCCTGGTCCTTGGGGATCGGGAAGTACTGCGCCAGGCAGTGCATCATGACCCCGCTGAAGTCGAAGTCGTCGTTGGCGCCGATGGTGACGACGACCATCTTGACGTCGTACCTGGCCGCCGTGTCGGCCAGCTTGACGTCCTGCTTGGGCTCGCCGAAGTCGCCGCTGCCGGGTCCGGTGATCCTGGCCAGTTCCGGGTCGCTGACCAGGTCGCCGGTCTGGGCGCCGGAGCAGGCGAGGTCGATCGGGGTGACCCCGGGGATGTCGGTGACGAAGATCTCCGACTTGGGGTGGCGGTGGCAGTAGTTGGTGGGGCTGTCCGTCTCGGGGAAGTAACCGTCGTTGGTGTCGGTGCCGGCGCCCTCCCCGGAGATGGCGCTGTCGCCGAGGGCGACGATCGCGGCCGGACGGGTGGCCGCGGGCGCGGCCGGGGCGGGGTCGGCCAGGGCGGCGGGGGCGCCGACCAGGCCGAGCGTGGCGACGAGGGCTCCGGTGGCGAACAGTGCGGCGCACCGGGACGCTCCCGTACGCGTCCGCCGCGCCGCCGACAGTGGTGACCTGATCACACGCGACTCCTTGCGGGGGTGGGGGACCGCTCTGGCGGGGAGCCGAGCGGTGCGGAGCAAGAGAGGGGCAGGAAAGGTGAGCAGGTCTCGCATTCTAGGAACTGACGAGTAACACAACAAGACTCGTGACACCGCCGGGAACTGACGGCCCGGCATGTTCCCGGCACGTTCCCGGCACGTGAAAGAGCCGCCGCCCCGCGCCCCAGGAGGGAGGCGCGGAACGGCGGCTCGCACCGGCCGAACCGGGCGCGGGCTCAGCCCACGTTGGCGCACTTGTTGCCGAACGCCGGGTTCAGCAGGCCGACGATGTCGATGGTGTTGCCGCAGACGTTGACCGGAACGTGCACCGGGATCTGGATCTGGTTGCCCGAGACGACACCGGGGGAACCGGCGGCGACGCCCTGGGCGCCGGAGCTGGCCATCGCGGAACCGGCGCCGGTGGCCACGATGCCCACCACGGCCGCGCCGACGGCGGCGGTCTTCTTGATGCTCATACGAGCCTCCTGACTGTTCGACAGATATGCACGGGGAGTGCGACATCTAGAACGAGACCCCACCGGACCGGTTGCGACGCTCCCGGCACTGTCACCCATCCGGCCCAACGGCGCCGCGGACCCGGGCATTCGGGTGATCGAGGGGTCGGGCCGTTTCCCCCTGCGCGGTGCCTCGTTCTCCCTCACGGAACCCGGTCTCCACGGCCCCCACGCGGCGGGCCTCCCGAACCCGGCGTCCGGCAACCCGTGCCGGAACGCCAGACCTGAATTCCACCTGGTCGCGCCTTTGTCCGAGCCTTTCCCGGCCGTGCGGGAATCGTTGTCGAGAGGCACCGCGACCCGGCAGTCGCGACCACGCCCGAGCCATGGGCGGAACACGCGGACATGCGCCGACCGAGTGAAAATCACGGCAATTCCTGAAGCCGGCGGGTGAGTATTTCGTGCTCGCCCGACTCCCGACATTTCCCTTCCGTCGGGGCAGAAATCGGAGGAATGACATGCGCAACATCAAGAAGGCCGCCGCCCTCTCCCTCGCCGCCAGCGGCCTGGTGCTCGGCTCCGCCGGCGGTGCGTTCGCCAGCGCGGGCGCCGAGGGCGTCGCCGCCGGCTCGCCCGGCGTGCTCTCGGGCAACCAGATCCAGGTGCCGATCCACCTGCCGATCAACCTGTGCGGCAACACCATCAACATCATCGCCCTGCTGAACCCGGCGTTCGGCAACGAGTGCGCCAACATCGGCTGAATCGGCGCTCGCCACGTCGGCGACCGCTGATTCACCCGAGCCCGTGCCGCGCCCCGCAGTACCGGGACGCGGCACGCTCCCCCCGTGTGTGATCGAGGAGATCAATCCCCATGCAGAACTTGAAGAAGGCCGCCGTCCTCTCCGCCGCCGCTGCCGGCCTGGTGCTGGGCGTGGCCGGCTCCGCCGCCGCCAACTCGACGGCCGAGGGTGTCGCGGCCGGCTCCCCCGGCGTCATCTCCGGCAACCAGATCCAGGTGCCGCTCGACATCCCGATCAACCTGTGCGGCAACAGCATCAACCTCGTCGGCCTGCTGAACCCGGCGTTCGGCAACGCCTGCGCCAACGTGGAGCTGCCCCCGCAGCACGAGGAGGACTGCTGATCCCCGATCGGCACGAGTTCCGGCCGTCCTGCCCCCCGACCAGTCGGCCGGGGGGCAGTTCGGCGTCCCCGGACAGCCGTCCGGGACCCCCGATCCACCGAAGGGTGATCACGATGGTTTCGAAGAAGAGCGCGGCCGCCCTGGCCGCCGCCACGGGTGCCGCGGTGCTGCTCGGCGTCGGTTCGGCGCAGGCCGCCACCGCCCCGGGCGAGGCCCCGGCCGGCCCGGCCACGCTGACCAAGACCGACCTCGGCCAGGCGCTGGGCGGGACGACCACCGGCCTCGGGTACGGCATCGCGCCGATCAAGAGTCTGCGGCTGGACCCGTGGGCGAACTCCTCGGCCGACTTCCTCAACAACGGTGCGGTCCTCCAGCCGGACCAGGGCCTGCCCTCGGTCGGCACCGGGACGCTGACCGGCCCGCTCAGCGCGGGCGGCGGCCTCAAGGACCTCCCGCTGGTCGGCGGGCTGACCGGCCTCCTGCCGGGCTGAGCCCCCGGGCACGACGAGAGCCCGGCATCCCGCCGCGCGGCCGGGGTGCCGGGCTCTCGTCGTGCCGGGCTCTCGTACCGGAGGTCTGCCGGAGCCGCTAGAGCCGGGTGAGGTCGGTCAGGCCGGTCTGCCGCACCACACCGGTGGTCATCCCGGTGGTGGTCCCGGCCAGGGCGCCCGCCGCGTCGGTGAGGGAGAGCCGGCTGTCCTCGCCGCCGAGGCTGGCCTTGGCCCCGGGGACGACCTGCACCGCGCCGGAGATCAGCCGCGGGTCGATCTCGTCCACCTTCAGCCGCCCGCCGGCGAGCTGGCCGGCGCCGTCCCGGGCGAGCGAGAGCGGCTTGCCGAGGGTGAGGCCGGGGGTCTTGGCGTGCAGCGGCGCGGCCGGGGCGTCCAGCAGCACCTTGCCGAGGTCGGCGCCCTGGTCGACCAGCGGGAGCGGGAGGTCGGCCTTGGCGCTCGGGCCGACCTTGCCGGTGCTCAGCTGGGGCAGGATCCGCTCCGGGATCAGCTCGCCGCCGGCGCTGGTGGTCGGGCCGGGCACCGGCGGCATCAGCGGGGAGGTCGGGATGCCGGCCGTGAGGCGGCTGCCCAGCGGGGCGAGCGGGATGTCCGCCGGGACCTGCTGGGTGGCCAGCGCGTCCTCCAGGGCGCCGACCTGGTCGGGGCCGATCGGGGCGGCGGCGGCCGCT
Source organism: Kitasatospora sp. NPDC005856 (assembly GCF_040629945.1). Taxonomy (NCBI): domain Bacteria; kingdom Bacillati; phylum Actinomycetota; class Actinomycetes; order Kitasatosporales; family Streptomycetaceae; genus Kitasatospora; species Kitasatospora sp. NPDC005856. The sequence goes on from NZ_JBEXWT010000010.1 coordinate 133,674, forward strand.
CCCTGGGAGGCGAGCACACCGGCACCGACCGCCAGCAGCATCGTGCCGGCCCTCTTGGAGAGCTTCATGCTTTTCACCGTTCTGCCGTCCGTACTGGAGATCACTGGGAAGGGCTGCGGGGGCCGCAGCCGGAAAGCGATCTGCTCAACGAGTGACCGGGAGTACGGATTGCGGCGGTTAACCGGTTCGGAGTAATAATCCGATCGGATTCCCTTCGCCGTCGCGCCTCCGCGACTCTTTTCAAGAATCCCCGTAACCTTCCGTGCCGTCGTTCTTTGATCTGGACGTCAGTGACTGCAGACCGGGTCTGAGCGTTCTCAGCGTTGTACGCACGGAATCCAAAGAGCATTTCAGAGAGGGATCTCGCCATGATCCAGAAGTCCTTCGCCGCCGCCGGCCTGGCCGTCGCCGCGCTGGCCGGTGCCGCCGCGCCCGCCTCCGCCATCGGTGACGCGGACGGCGCCGCCGCCTCGATCGAGGGCAACGGCGGTACCAACTTCACGGGCACGGTCGGGAACAACAGCCCGAACTTCCACTTCCTGGACAACCCGAACATCTGCCTGCCGGAGATCCACAACATCGCGGTCGCCGTGGCCGGTCTGGCCGTTCCGGTCGAGGTCCCGATCGCCAACAACGGCGGCAGGCAGTACTGCACCGTCGGCCAGGGCACCCAGAGCCAGGGCGACGGCGGCGTGTCCCACCTGATCGGCTGATCGGCTGACAGGTCGTCGCTCCGTTCTCCCTGCACCACCCTCAGTTCCGCCTACGAATCGCCCCCCGATTCACCCCGAGAGGAAGACCAGAAATGATCAAGAAGTCCCTCGCCGCCGTCGGCCTGGCCGCCGCGGCTCTCGCGATGTCCGCCGGCTCGGCCTCCGCCATCGTCGACTCGGACGGCTCCGCCACCTCCGTCCAGGGCAACGGCGGCACCAACCACACCGGCACCTACGGCGACGGCAGCCCGAACAACCACGTTCTGGACAACCCGAACATCTGCCTGCCGGAGATCCACAACGTGGCCGTCGGCGCCCTCGTCGGCCTCGCGGTGCCGATCGAGGTCCCGGTCCTGAACAACCAGCCGAAGCAGATCTGCAACGTCGGCCAGAACACCCAGTCCTCGGGCGACGGCGGTGTCTCGCACCTGATCGGCTGATCAAGGGGCACAGCACGGTCGGAGGGCCCGGGGAGGAACACCTCCCCGGGCCCTCCGGGCTGTGCGGACGAGGTGTCCGGCCGGCCGCGCCGCAGCGCGGTCCGGACGGGTGAGCGGCGGGCCGGTCCGGCGCGTGGATCGCCGATCAGGACCGCCGGTTGTGATCACGTGTCAGAGCGCCCGCGGGGGCGCTCCCAGAGAGAGGGCAGTTCCATGAAGAGCAAGCTGGCCAAGGCCGCCCTGACCGCCGCCGCCGCACTGGCGCTCGCCGGTGCCGCCACCCCGGCCTTCGCCCACGTCGGCGCGATCGGCGGCGGCGAGTTCGTCGCCACCGCCGACCACCCGTTCCTGGCTGCCGAGGTCTTCGGCGTCGCCCACGCCGGCGACACCGCCGCCGGCGGCTTCGGCGACATCGTCGCCACCTCCACCGACCTGGCCGGCGGCGGCGCGGGCTTCGCGCACGCCGGCGACGTGAGCATCTAGCGGAAACCCGGAAGGCCGGGCCGTCCCCCGAAGGGGTCGGCCCGGCCTTCCGTCGTGCGGGGGCCGCTAGTCGAGCATCGCGGCGGCGTCCAGGGCCCAGTAGGTGAGGATCTGCTCGGCGCCCGCGCGGCGGATCGAGGTGAGCGTCTCCATGATCATCCACTCCCGGTCGATCCAGCCGTTCGCGGCGGCCGCCTCGACCATCGCGTACTCGCCGGACACCTGGTACGCGGAGACCGGCACCGGGGAGGCGTCGGCGACCTGGCGCACGATGTCCAGGTAGGCCATGGCCGGCTTCACCATCACCATGTCCGCGCCCTCGGCGATGTCCTGCGCCAGCTCGCGCAGCGACTCGCGGGCGTTGGCCGGGTCCTGCTGGTAGCTCTTGCGGTCGCCCTTGAGCGAGGAGCCGACGGCCTCCCGGAACGGCCCGAAGAAGGCCGAGGCGTACTTGGCGGTGTAGGCGAGGATGCCCACGTCCTGGTGCCCGGCCTCGTCCAGCGCCCGCCGGATCACGCCGATCTGGCCGTCCATCATGCCGGACGGGCCGACCAGGTGGACGCCGGCGTCGGCCTGCACCCGGGCCATCTCGGCGTAGCGCTCCAGGGTGGCGTCGTTGTCGACGCTGCCGTCGGCGGCCAGCACGCCGCAGTGGCCGTGGTCGGTGTACTCGTCCAGGCAGAGGTCCGACATGACCACCAGGGAGTCGCCGACCTCGGAGACCACGTCCCGGATCGCCTGCTGGAGGATGCCGTCCGGGTTGGTGCCCTCGCTGCCGGTCGCGTCCTGCACCTCCGGGACGCCGAACAGCATGAGGCCGCCCAGGCCCGCCTCGGCCGCCTCGACCGCGGCCTTGCGCAGGGTGTCCCGGGTGTGCTGGACCACGCCCGGCATCGACGTCACCGGCACGGGCTCGCTGACGCCCTCGCGGACGAACAGCGGCAGGATCAGCTCCGCCGGGTGCAGCCGGGTCTCGGCCACCAGGCGGCGCATCGCCGGGCTCCGGCGCAGCCGGCGCGGGCGTACGTACGGGAATTCAGCGGACATGGCTTCTCTCTCCGAACGGTTGAGCAGTGCCGGGGGCGACGGTCGGCCGCCCCCGGCCACGAGGGGTGTCAGCGGGCCTTGCGGCGCGAGCCCGGACGGCGCTCGCTGGGCCGGTAGACCGGCTCACCGGCGGCCGTCGCGGTGTCGCGGCGCTTGGCCCCGAAGTCTGCCAGCGCCTGGGCCAGCGCGGCCGCCGACGGTGCCGGGGCCATCACGTCGACCCGCAGGCCGTGCTCCTCGGCGGTCTTGGCGGTGGCCGGGCCGATGCAGGCGATGACGGTCACGTTGTGCGGCTTGCCCGCGATGCCGACCAGGTTCCGGACGGTCGAGGACGAGGTGAACAGCACCGCGTCGAAACCGCCGCCCTTGATCGCCTCGCGGGTCTCGGCCGGCGGCGGCGAGGCGCGCACCGTCCGGTACGCCGTCACGTCGTCGACCTCCCAGCCCAGCTCGACCAGGCCGGCCACCAGGGTCTCGGTGGCGATGTCGGCGCGCGGCAGCAGCACCCGGTCGATCGGGTCGAAGACCGGGTCGTACGGCGGCCAGTCCTCCAGCAGCCCGGCCGCGGACTGCTCGCCCGAGGGCACCAGGTCCGGCTTCACGCCGAAGTCCACCAGGGCCTGCGCGGTGGTCTCGCCGACCGCCGCGACCTTGATCCCGGCGAACGCGCGGGCGTCCAGGCCGTACTCCTCGAACTTCTCCCGGACGGCGCGCACCGCGTTCACCGAGGTGAAGGCGATCCACTCGTAGCGGCCGGTGACCAGGCCCTTGATGGCCCGCTCCATCTGCTGCGGGGTGCGCGGCGGCTCGACCGCGATGGTCGGCACCTCCTGCGGCACCGCGCCGTACGAGCGCAGCTGCTCGGACAGGCCGGTGGCCTGCTCCTTGGTGCGCGGCACGAGGACGTTCCAGCCGAACAGCGGCTTGGTCTCGAACCACGAGTGCGAGGCCCGGTGGGCGACCTGCTCGCCCACCACGGCTATCACCGAGGTGGCCGGGTCGACCGGGGCGGAGACCGGCGAGGGCAGCACCCGGGCGGCCTTCAGGTCGGCCGCGATGCCGGCCAGGGTGGAGGTGAAGGTCCGCTGGCGGGTGGTGGTGCCGGAGAGCGTGGCGCTCAGCGCCGACTCCGGCTTGCGGCCGCCCGCGACCAGGGCGGCCGCGGTGGCGGGCAGCTGACCCAGGGTGGTGCGGACCACCAGGGTGGTCTCCGGCACGCCCAGGTCCACCGGGCCGCCGGCCAGCAGCGCGGCACCGTCCACGAAGCGCACGTCGGTGCCGGAACCGGCGCGCAGCGGGACACCCGCGTACGCCGGGACGCCGACCGACTGGGCGACGCCCGGGATCACCTCGAACGGGATCCCGTCGCCCGCGCAGCTGAGCATCTCCTCGGCGGCGCAGCCGTCCAGGCCGGGGTCGCCGTCGACGGTGCGGACCACGTGCTTGCCGGAGCGGACGGCCTCGGCGACCAGCTTGGCCAGGTCGAAGTCGGTGCCCTCGGCGACCGGGGCGTGCACCTGCACGCCGGCCGGACAGTGGCTGCGCACGGCGGCGGCGGTCAGCGGGTCGGCGACGAGCACGTCGGCGGTGGACAGCACCTCGACCGCGCGCAGGGTCAGCAGACCCGGGTCCCCGGGGCCCGCGCCCAGGAAGGTGCACCGTCCGGTGGCGGGCTGTCCCACCGGGAACAGGGCGTCGGTGGCGGCGGTGGGGCTCATCGGGCTCGCTCCCCCATCAGGGCGGCCGCGCCCGCGGCGAGCAGCCGGTCAGCCAGCGCGCGGCCGAGGGCCGCCGCCCGCTGCTCGGCGGTCTCGTCGAGGACGATCGGACCGTCGGCGGACATCTTCAGCAGGGCGGTTCCGTCGGGGTCGCCGACCACGCCGTCCAGCCGCAGTTCGTTCTCCCGGCCCCAGGTGGCCAGCGCGGCCACCGGCGCCGAGCAACCGGCCTCCAGGGTGGCCAGCAGGGCGCGCTCGGCGGCCACGGCGACCCGGGTGGGGGCGTGGTCCAGGGCCGCGAGCGCGGCGGTCAGCCCGGTGTCGGCGGCGGCGCACTCGATCGCGAGCGCACCCTGGCCGGGGGCCGGGATCATCACCTCGGTGTCGAGGTGCTGGGATATCTCGGCGCTGCGGCCGAGCCGGTTCAGGCCCGCCGTCGCCAGCACCACCGCGTCCAGCTCGCCGCCGGCCACGAAGCCGATCCGGGTGTCCACGTTGCCGCGGATCGCGACGGTCTCCAGCTGGGCGCCGCGGGCCCGGGCCCAGGCGTTCAGCTGCGCCATCCGGCGGGGGGAGCCGGTGCCGATCCGGGCCGGGCGGCCGGCGCCGGCCAGCTTCTCCACCAGCTCGTCCAGGGCCAGGCCCTCGGTCGCCACCAGGGCGTCCCGGACGTCCTCGCGCTCGGGGACGGCGGCCAGCGCCAGCCCCTCGGGGGCGGCGGTGGGCAGGTCCTTGAGCGAGTGCACGGCGAAGTCGATCCGGCCCTCCAGCAGCGCGTCGCGCAGCGCGGAGACGAACACGCCGGTGCCGCCGATCTGCGCCAGCGACTCCCGGGAGGTGTCGCCGTAGGTGGTGATCTCGACCAGCTCGACGGGGCACCCGGTGACCCTGGTCACCTCGCGGGCCACCATGCCCGACTGCGCCATGGCGAGGGCGCTGCGCCGGGTGCCGAGCCGCAGGGCCGCGGTGGCCGAGGGCTGCTCCGTGATCGGTTGACCATTCATGAGGTGATCGTCCCGGTGGTACTCGTGGGATGGCTGACGGTTCATCTGGTGCCCCCGGCCGAGGGCTGGGGCGCGCCGCCGAGGGGCGTGCCCGACACGGCGTGCACGGCCGCCGGGTCGAGGTCGAACAGTTCGCGCAGCGCCTCCGCGTAGGAGGCGCCGCCGGGCTCGGCGGCCAGCTGCTTCACCCGGACGGTCGGGGCGTGCAGCAGCTTGTCGACGACGCGGCGGACGGTCTGGGCGATCTCGGCGCGCGAGCGCTCGTCCAGGTCGGGCAGCCGGGAGTCCAGCCGGCCGAGCTCGGCGGCGACCACGTCGGAGGCCATCGAGCGCAGCGCGACCACGGTCGGCGCGATCCGGGCGGCCCGCTGGGCGGCGCCGAAGGCGGTCACCTCGTCGGAGACGATCCGGGTGACCTGGTCGACGTCGCCGGCGCCGGGGCTGGCGGCGTGCGCGTGGGAGAGGCTCTCCAGGTCGACCAGCAGGGCGCCGGGCAGCTCGTGCACGGCGTGGTCGACGTCGCGCGGCATGGCCAGGTCGAGCAGGGCGAGCGGCTCGGGCGCCCCGTGGCGGAGCCTCTGAGTGTCCCGTCGGGAGGCGACCGCGGCGGCCACGTCCTCGGCCTTGATCACCACGCCGGCCGCGCCGGTGCAGGAGATCACCAGGTCCACCTCGGCGAGCGCCTCCGGCACCTTGGCGAGGTCCAGGACGCCGGCCACGTCCGGGCCGAGGATCTCGACCAGCCGCTCGGCGCGGGCCGGGGTCCGGTTGGCGATCAGCAGGTCGGTCACGCCGGAGCGGACCAGGGTGGCGGCGGCCAGCGAGCTCATCGAGCCGGCGCCGACCACCAGCGCGCGCTTGCCGGCGATCTCGCCCGCGCCCGCCGCGACCTGCTCCAGGCCGAAGGTGACCAGCGACTGGCCGGCCTTGTCGATGCCGGTCTCGCTGTGCGCGCGCTTGCCGACCCGCAGGGCCTGCTGGAACAGCTCGTTCAGGCCGCGCCCGGCGGTGTGCTCCTCCTGGGCCTTGGCCAGCGAGTCGCGCAGCTGGCCGAGGATCTGGCCCTCGCCGACGACCATCGAGTCCAGGCCGCAGGCCACCGAGAAGAGGTGGTGGACGGCGCGGTCCTCGTAGTGGACGTACAGGTGGGAGGTCAGCTCCTCCAGGTCCACCCCGCTGTGGTGGGCCAGCAGCAGCGACAGCTCGGCGACGCCGGCGTGGAACTTGTCCACGTCCGCGTACAGCTCGATCCGGTTGCAGGTGTTCAGCAGCGCGGCCTCGCCGACCGTCGCGGTGGCGGCCGCGTCGTGCAGCAGCCGGGTCGGTACGTCACCCGTCAGCGCGGCGCGTTCCAGCACCCCGACGGGGGCCGTGCGATGGCTCAGCCCTACGACGAGAAGGCTCATGCCCGCCCCTCACAGCTCTCGGTGTTCATGCGGGCATCACCGCGGAGAGATCCCCGTCGCCGCCCTTGGCGGACTTTTCCTTGGCCTGCTCCGCCTGGTCCTTGGCCGCCGGCTCGGCGGTGCCGCGGCCCTTGCCGCTGCCGCCGGCCGCGCGGCGCAGCTTGGCCGCGGCCGCCCGGACCGGACCGGGGGCGCGGTCCAGCACCGACTCGGCGCGGTCGTCCGGCTCCTCGCCGGCCTTGCGCTGCTCGTGGAAGGCGAGGATCTGCAGCTCGATGGAGAGGTCCACCTTGCGCACGTCCACACCGTCCGGGACGGCCAGCACGGTCGGGGCGAAGTTCAGGATGCTCGTGACGCCCGCCTCGACCAGCCGGTCGCACACCTGCTGGGCGGCGCCCGGCGGCGTGGTGATCACGCCGATGGAGACGTGCTGGCTCTCGACGATCGACTCCAGTTCGTCCATGTGCCGCACCGGCAGTCCGGCCGCGGTGGAACCGACCACGTTGGGGTCGGCGTCCAACAGGGCGGCTACCCGGAAACCGCGGGAGGCGAACCCGCCGTAGTTGGCGAGCGCGTGGCCGAGGTTCCCGATGCCGACGATGACGACCGGCCAGTCCTGGGTCAGACCGAGCTCGCGGGAGATCTGGTAGACGAGGTACTCGACGTCGTAGCCGACGCCGCGGGTGCCGTAGGAGCCGAGGTAGGAGAAGTCCTTGCGCAGCTTCGCCGAGTTCACGCCGGCCGCGGCGGCCAGCTCCTCGGAGGAGACGGTCGGCACCGAGCGCTCGGAGAGCGCGGTGAGGGCCCGCAGGTAGAGGGGAAGGCGCGCGACGGTCGCCTCCGGGATGCCCCGGGCACGCGAGGGTCGGCGCGCGGCGCCCTGGTCGGGCGTCTGCGAACTGCTCTGTGGTGATCGGCCGATTGCCACGGTGCTCCTGTGGGTGAAGCTGGGCTTTGGCAGCCAGGCTATGCGTTTGTGAACGTGTGCACAAAGATGGTGTCCGTTTTGTCCCCGCACAGTGATGCGCATCACGCCGTCGAACGCATAGCACCGGCCCGGGTCAGCACGACCTCCGGGGCCCGCGAGCCTGGCAGCCACGGGCCGTACGGAGCCTCCCAGCGCAGCAGCGGAACGGCGGCGCCGGACGGGCGGGAGCGGGCCCGGCCCAGCCGCGGCCAGGGCAGCCGGGCAGCCTCGCGCAGCGGGCCGGCCCAGTCGTCCGGCGGGCAGGACGGGGCTCCCAGGCAGTGCCGCAGCAGCTCGGCGGTCACCCGGGCGTCGCCCAGCGCGGTGTGCGCCGGGTACCAGCCGAGGCCCGCCGCCTCCGCGCAGGCCGCCAGGCCCTGGCCGCGGGCCTGCGGCAGATGGGCGCGGGCCAGCCGCATCGTGCACAGCAGCGGGACGGGCGGCAGCGGCACCCCGATCCGGGCGAACTCGCGATCCAGGAAGGCGTGGTCGCAGCTGACGTGATGACCGACCAGCACCCGGCCGGCCAGCAGCTCCAGCAACCGCGGGGCGATCTCCCGGAACCGCGGGGCACCCTCGACGTCGCACTGGCGTATCCGGTGCACATGGGTCGGGCCGACCGGTCCGAGCGGATCCAGCAGGGTGGCGAACTCCCCCTCGGGGCGCAGCCGCTCGTCGAGCAGCACCACCGCCACCTCGACCACCCGGTGCCGCCACGGGCTGCGGCCGGTCGCCTCCACGTCCACCACGGCGAAGCCCCGGGGGTCCGTCCGGGGCTCCGTCCGGGACTCCGGGGCTCCGGACGCCCCGGGGACAGGACCGGGAAGCATGGCGCACTCCTCGTGTGCTCAGCCCCCCACGGGCGCAAACGCGTTCGATCGTAAGCCGACCAACCCGCCCCGCCCCACGCCGGAACGGCGTGTCTTCGGCAACGATTCGGCGAACCGCCCCCGCCGATCGGCGGGGGGTCGGTGTACGGACGAACGCCCGGTCAGGCCCCGCTCAGCCGCCGAGGGCGGTGCGCAGACGGCGCTCGTCGACCCGCCAGAAGTCGTGCTGGCGACCGTCGATCAGGGTGACCGGAATCTGCTCCCAGTAGCGGCGGTACAGCTCCTCGTCCTGGGTGATGTCCCGCTCCTCGAAGGACGCGCCCAGCTCGCCCGTCACCCGCAGGATCACCTCGCGGGCCTCGTCGCACAGGTGGCAGCCCGGCTTGCCGACCAGGGTCACGGTCCGGTCCGCGGGCTTGGGGCTCTTACGTCGCAGCAGTGGGCTCACCTCCCCATTCTCCACCGGGTACCGACCGTCCCGGGGCGGCCGGCACCCGGTGGAGCTGTTCACCTCGCGGGCACGGCTGCGTCACGGTCACCGCACGCCCGGCTGGCTATCCTCGGTGACATGGCCGTGCTCAGAAGGCTCACCCAGGCAAGACGTTCCAGCAGCGAGCGGAGCGCCCTGGCCGGCGAAGCCGCGGCCGCGGCCGCCGAGGCCGCACTGCGGGCCGAGCCCGGGCCGGGAGACGGCAACGAGCCGGACGCGTCGGCCGCGGCCAAGCCCGGCAAGGCCCCCAGGGCCCCGGCCGAGAACCACACCCCGGACCCGGACGATCCCCGCGCCGCCGCCTTCTTCGACTGCGACAACACCATCCTGCGCGGCGCCGCGATCTTCTACCTCGGTGTCGGCCTCTACCGCCGCGGCTTCCTCACCCGCCGCGACATCGCCCGCTTCGCCTGGCAGCAGGCCTGGTTCCGGCTGCACGGCGCCGAGGACCCGGACCACATCTCGGACGCCAAGCAGTCCGCCCTCGGCATCGTGGCCGGCAAGCCCACCGCCGACCTGGAGGCGATCTGCGAGGAGATCTTCGAGGACGTCGTGGCGGACAAGATCTGGCCCGGCACCCGCGCCCTGGTCCAGATGCACCTGGACGCCGGCCAGCGGGTCTGGCTGGTCACCGCCGCCCCGCTGGAGGTGGCCCGGATCATCGCCCGGCGGCTCGGCATGACCGGCGCGCTGGGCACCGTCGCCGAGGCCCGGGACGGCCTGTACACCGGCCGGCTGGTCGGCGACCTCCTGCACGGCCCGGCCAAGGCCGCCGCCGTCCGCGCGCTGGCCCGGCGCGAACGCCTCGACCTCGACCGCTGCGCCGCCTACAGCGACTCGGCCAACGACATCCCGATGCTGTCCCTGGTCGGCCACCCGTACGTGGTGAACCCGGACGGCGCGCTGCGGCGCCACGCCCGGGCCCAGGGCTGGCGGGTGCGGGACTTCCGGACCGGGCGCAAGGCGGCCCGGGTGGGGCTGCCGGCCGCGGCCGCACTCGGGGTGCTGGCCGGCGCGGCCGCGGCCGGGGTGGCGCTGCACCGGCGCCGGCGCCGCGCCTGAACGTCCCGCACCGGGGGCCGGGGGCTCCCGGAGGCCGCACGGAGCGCATGCGAGCGCCGTACGGAGCGTGCCCGGAGACCCCGCGGAGACCGCCGGGAGACCGTCCGGGCGGGCTCGCCCCAGCGGGTGAACGGGCGTCAACAGGGCCTCTGACCTGGCCCCTCTTACGGGCGAACTCACCCTCGCCGCACGGCAGTCCGACCCGACTGTGCGAACTTGTCGCCCAGTGACCGGTTCTGATCGTTCGCCAGGCCGGGAAAGTCGGGGATTGCCGAGCCCCAAGACTGGGAAACCGCCCCTCGGGCCGCCGAATTGGTCACCCTGAGCGCCTGTTCGATCACGTTGAGCCGGATGAACGATGACAGCTCCGGTCAGTGTCAGCCGAATCTGCACAACAAATGGATCCCAAACGACCACTTCGACCACACGGTGTAGCTGTCATTGCACAAAGCGTTATTCTCTCCTGGATGCACGTCCCCACGCGTCCCGCTCGAACGGACGCTTCGGGGAGTGCTCTCCGCGCAGGCGGAGGTGATCCGTCCACAGTTCTGCCTCTGGGAGTCCCGTGTACCCACCCGTCCGGAACGACGCGCCTGCACCCTCCCGCCCGTCGTCCGCGCCCCTGCGCCCCCGCACCGGCCTGCGCGACCGGCCGACCACCGAGCGGCAGATCTCCACCGGCCTGACCCTGCTGCGCACCCTGCTCCACAGCCAGTTCGCCGCCCCGCCCCAACTCGCTCCGGCTGGAGGATCGTTCGTCCAGCCCCGGCAGCCCGGCCCGGCACTGCGCACCACCGCCGCCGGTGCGGCCGGCACCGGCTCGCGCGGCCGCACCGGCAGCGCCGGCACCGGCCGGGGCCGCACCAGGACGGCGCCCAACCCCGGCTACGAGACCGAGCACAACCCGATCATGGAGCTGGTCGAGCGGGCCCAGGCCGGCGAGAGCGAGGCCTTCGGCCGGCTCTACGACCACTACGCCGACACCGTCTACCGCTACATCTACTACCGGGTCGGCAGCCGGGCCACCGCCGAGGACCTCACCAGCGAGACCTTCCTGCGCGCCCTGCGCCGGATCGGCACCTTCACCTGGCAGGGCCGGGACTTCGGCGCCTGGCTGGTCACCATCGCCCGCAACCTGGTCGCCGACCACTTCAAGTCCAGCCGCTTCCGGCTGGAGGTCACCACCGGCGAGATGCTCGACTCCAACGAGTGCGAGCGCAGCCCGGAGGAGTCGGTGCTGGAGTCGCTCTCCAACGCCGCCCTGCTGGACGCGGTGCGGCGGCTCAACCCGCAGCAGCAGGAGTGCGTCACCCTGCGCTTCCTGCAGGGGCTCTCGGTCGCCGAGACGGCCCGGATCATGGGCAAGAACGAGGGCGCCATCAAGACCCTCCAGTACCGCGCCGTCCGCACCCTGGCCCGGCTGCTCCCGCCCGACGCGCGATGAGCCGCGCCGACGACGGCACCGGCGCCATACGGCACGGCCGGCCGTCACCTTCGGCGCCCGGCCGACACGTCAGGGTGAACGGTCGGTCCGATGATCAGCCGTGCGTAACCGACCGCCCGCACCGCTCGTTGGCCAGCGTGCAAGCCCCCACCAGGCGTACGGTCAAGTCGAATTGCGGCCTATCACCCGATGGAGTGGCTTTGGCCAGCCAGGGCAACCGTCCGGCAGGCCAGGGTGTCGACAACGACGAAGGGAGGTGTGGCCCGTGACGGCAAACGTGCTGGAGCACCGGCGGGCGAAGGCCTTCGCCGAGGCGCTGGAGGCCCACCAGGCAGAGCAACGCGCTGCGGCCAACGCCGAATCGGACAACGCCGCCGCCACCGGCGCGGTTCCGGTCGCGATGGCCGAACTGGTCGGTCTGACCGACGCGCTGGGGGCGCTGCCCGGGCCGGTGCTGGACCGGGAGGTCCGCACGGTCCAACGCGCCCAGCTGATGGCCGCGTTCGAGCAGGCCTTCGCCGGCGGAACGGGCACCCCGGTGCCCCGCCAGCGCCGCCACCGGGCGATCCGGACGGCGCCGCGCGGCCGCTGGAGCCGCCGGTTCGCGATCGGCGGGCTGGTCGCCGGGCTCGCCGTCGGCAGCCTGACCGGCGCCGCCGCGGCCAGCGCCAACGCCCTCCCCGGGGACACGCTGTACGGCCTCAAGCGCGGACTGGAAGGGCTCCGGCTCGACTTCGCCGACTCGGACTCCGAACGCGGCGAACTGCTGCTCGACAACGCGGCCACCCGGCTCGGCGAGGCCAAGACCCTGGTCGGCCGTACCGACCCGGCCGGCGCCCTCAGCCCGGCCACCGTCGACCAGGTCCGCCGCGCCCTGGACGACATGCACGCCGACGCCCTCAGGGGCCGCGAGCTGCTGCGCTCGGTCTACCGCAGCAACGGCTCGCTCGACCCGATGCGGGCACTGGCCGGCTTCGCCCACGACGAGGACGGCCGGTGGAGCGAGCTGCAGGGCCGGCTGCCCGTCCAGCTCACCCGGCAGGCCGACCTGGTGAACCGCCTCTTCGACGACATAAGCGAGGACGTCGCGCCCCTGCGCCTGGTCCTGCCCACCGCTCAGAACGGTGGCGCGGCCGGCTCCGGAGCGGGCGACGGCTCGTCCCACTCGACCGGTGGCTCCCCGGCCGGCTCCCCCGCGGCCGGCTCCGGCACCACGGCCGGCACCGACCAGCTCCCGGGCTCCGCCGGCAACCGCCCCGGCGCCACCGAACACGCCCCGGCCAACCCCGGCTCCGGCGCCTCCGGCACCGGCGGCAAGGCCGGCGTCCTGCCGGACACCCTGCCCAGCAGCGCCCCCGACGCCGTCAACGACCTGGTCGGCGGCCTCACCAGCGGGCTGACCGGCACCAAGCCCTCGCCGAGCGCCGACGCGGCCCCGGCACAGGCACCGCAGCAGGCCACGCCCGGCGCCCCTAACGCGGCCCAGCCGCAGGGCGTCGAGGTGCCGCCGCTGCTGCCGGACCTGTTGCCCGGGCTGCGCATCCTGGGCGGCTGACGGCAGGGCGGTGAGGGCCCGGCGGAGTGCGATATCCGCCGGGCCCTCGCCGTGTCCGGGTTCCTCCGCCGTGCCCCGGGGCCCCGGAGGAACCCGGACACGGCGGAGGAACACCGTCAGAAGAACTCAGGCCAACTCAGGCGAACTCGGAAGAACTCAGAAGAACACCGAACGCCGCTGCACCAGCAGCTGGTAGAGGGTGTGCTGGATGGTCTCGCGCACCTCGTCGGCCAGGTCGAAGACCAGCATCGGGTCGTCCGCCGCCTCCGCCGGGTAGGCGTCGGTGGCGATCGGCTCGCCGAAGCGGATCGTCCACTTGGTCGGCAGCGGCAGCACCCCGAGCGGGCCCAGCCACGGGAAGGTCGGGGTGATCGGCACGTACGGCAGGCCCAGCAGCCGGGCCAGCGTCTTCACGTTGCCGATCATCGGGTAGGTCTCCTCGGCGCCGACGATCGAGCAGGGCACGATCGGCACCCGGGCCCGCAGCGCCGAGGCGACGAAGCCGCCGCGGCCGAAGCGCTGGAGCTTGTAGCGCTCGGAGAACGGCTTGCCGATGCCCTTGAAGCCCTCCGGCCAGACCCCGACGACCTCGCCGCGCTCCAGCAGCGCCTGGGCGTCCTCGTTGCAGGCCAGGGTGTGGCCGGCCTTGCGGGCCAGTTCGTTGATGCCGGGCAGCACGAAGACCAGGTCGGCGGCGAGCATCCGCAGGTGCCGCCGGGCGGGGTGGTGGTCGTGGATGACCACCTGGGTCATCAGGGCGTCCAGCGGGATCGTGCCGGAGTGGTTGGCGACGATCAGCGCGCCGCCCTCGGCCGGGATGTTCTCCACGCCCTGGACATCGATCCGGAAGTACTTCTCGGCCAGCGGACGGAGCAGCGAGAGCAGCACCTCCTCGGTGAGCTCCCGGTCGAAGCCGAACTCGTCCACCTCGTAGTCGCCGGTCACCCTGCGGCGCAGGAAGGCCAGCCCCTCGGCGGCGCGGCCCTCCCAGCCCTTGCCGAACAGCCGGGTCGCGGCCGGGCCGAGCGGTCCGGCCAGCGCCCCGCCGACGGCCTCGGCGAACCGGTCGGCCAGCTTCGGCCCTTCGGGTGAGCTCCAGCTGGGAGCGGACTCGATCGGGATGACCTTGGCCTCGCCCGGCGCGTTCTCGGCTGCGGCACTCATCGCGGGTTCAGCTCCTCGGTCGGCGGGGGCGGTTCGGTACGGCGGCTGGTCCGGTGTCCGGCCCCGCGGGGGCGGCCCCTTCCGGGCCGAGCAGGGCGGTCAGCCGGTCCGCGACGGTGGCCAGCCGCTCGGGCGGCAGCAGACCCGGCCCCCGGGCGGCGGCGAAGTCGGCGAAGGCTTCCGGGGTGCTGAACGCCGGACGGTAGCCGAAGGTGTCGCGCAGCCTCGTGGTGTCCACCACCCGGCCGTGGGTGAGCAGGCGCAGCTGCTCGGGCGAGACGTCGACCAGGCGGGTCTGCCGGGCCAGTACGGCCATCCAGCTGACTGCGGGCAGCAGCAGCGGCAGGGTGGGCCGGCCGAGCCGGCGGGCACACTGGGAGAGCAGCAGGACGCCCTCCCCCGCCACGTTGAAGGTCCCGGTGTTGACCGTGCCCGGCGCGGGTTCGTCGGCGGCCCGGCAGAGCACCGCGACGGCGTCGTCCTCGTGCACGAACTGCAGCCGCGGATCGTAGCCGAGGACGGTCGGCAGCACGGGAAGGGCGAAGTACTCGCTGAGCGGGGTGTCCGCGTTCGGGCCGACGATGTTGGCGAAGCGCAGCACCGTCACCGCGACGTCCGGGCGGCGCCGGGCGAAGCCGCGCGCATAGGCCTCGACCTCCGCCGCGTCCTTGGCGAAGCCGCCGCCGGGCGGGTCCTTGGGCTGCATCCGCTCGCTGAACACCGCCGGGTCGCGGGGCGCGGACCCGTAGACGCCGGTGGTGGACTTCACCACCAGCCGGCGCACCCCGGGGGCCTTCTGGCAGGCGCCGAGCAGCTGCATGGTGCCGATCACGTTGGACTCCTTCACCGCGGAGCGGTTGGTGGAGCCCAGGCCGGTGGCGCTGACACTGAGGTGCACCACGGTGTCCACCCGGTGCTCGGCGAGCACCCGGGAGAGCGCCGGGCGGCGCAGGTCGAGCTGGTGGAAGCGGTACGGGGCGGCCGGACCGGCCTGCTCCTCGGGCGGCAGCCGGGGCGGCTGCACGTCCACGCCGACCACCAGGTCCACGCCCGGCCGGCGGCGCACCTCGGCGACGAAGCGGGCACCGAGATGGCGTGCCACGCCGGTGACGAGCACGACCACGCCCATGGTGCTGCCCCCGTTTCGTCGGCCCGAGCGGCCTGGGTGCACCGTACCGCGCCGCCCCACCGGGCCGTGAAACGACACCGCCCGCCCAGGCCACGGGGGACTGGACGGGCGGTGGAACGCCTGAAACCCCGCGAGGGCGGGGCCGCTGAGTTCTTCCTGCGCCGCCGTACGCGAGTCCGCGGGTGACCCCCGCGGAGGCGGGGCCGAGGCGCAGGCTCAGGCGTTACTTCTTGTTGCGACGCTGGACCCTCGTGCGCTTCAGAAGCTTGCGGTGCTTCTTCTTGGCCATACGCTTGCGACGCTTCTTGATGACAGAGCCCACGGAACAACCCTCGCTCACTGAGACTCTCGCCCGTGAGAGACGGAGTCCATACGACTGACGTGAGGGCCTAGCCTACCGTCCATGCTGCGAAGGCCGTAATCGTGCTCCCCGACACCGGGAAACTCGTGGCCTCCTTGTTCGCCGACGTGCTTGCCGCGCCCGACATGGGGATCCTCGACGACTTCTTCCTTCTGGTCGGCAACTCCTTCGACGCGATCCGCCTGGTGGCCCGGATCCGTGAGGCGCTGGGTATCGGAGTGACCGTCCCGA